>NZ_DJDV01000001.1:0-19057 GCF_002431195.1 Sphingobium sp. UBA5915
TGCGCCGGCCGCATCGCCTGCGCCTGCTCCGGCCCCCGCGCCCGCAACGCCGGTCGCTTCCTCAGTCGCCTGGGCCGATCGCTCGTTGACGCCAGGTAATTGGAGCTACAGCGCCGAACAGCGGGGCAGCATTGCCCGGTTCGGCCCGCCGGCGCAGCCGCTGCTGACGCTGCGCTGTGATCTGGCAAGCCGGCGCGTCATCCTGACGCGCTATGGCGCAGGGCAGGGCGCGATCGTGATCCGCACCAGCTATGGCGCGGTCAGCTGGCCCGCAACATCGCAGGGCGGCGCGCAGCCGGCCCTGGTCGCCGCGCGGGCGGCGAGCGACGGCGTGCTGGACCAGATGGCCTATAGCCGTGGCAAGATCGGCGTCGATGCATCCGGCATCGCGCCTCTGGTCGTGCCGGTCTGGGCGGAAATCGCGCGGGTGGTGGAGGATTGTCGCGCCTGATCGGGAACGCGATGCCGGCGCGACGCGGACGTACAAGTATGATTCCAAAAAAGAATAAAACAAGGCTTGAAGATCGCCTTCGTCTGATTCACATTTCGCCCTGTGGACGGATGCGGATTTGCTCTCGCGGCGGCCACACGGGCTCAACATAGCGAAAGGAGGTGATCCGATGTCTCATGGTTCAGCAATGGGGTCGGTCAAGTCCATTCGGGGAATGCGCCGCTGATCGACGCGCAAGCGTCGAGAATGTCAGGGTGATTCCGGAGCCTTGCGAAGGCCGACATACAGGCCCGCTCCTCCCCTGATAGAGCGCGATTCACCATTTCCCACTGGGCGGCGCTTCTGGCCGCTGACCATGTCAATGATGGGCCGTCGGGGGTATGTCCGCCCGGCGGCCCCTCTCATGTCTTGGCAAACCGGAAAAATCCCGGCGATCTGGCGCAGGCACGCCGCTGGAACTTCGCCTGCGGTTGGGATATATGGTGATCCTGAACTGCCGGGAGGCTGTCATGATTGCTTCGCGCTATCTGCTTTTCCTCTTCACCATCGCGGCTATTCCGGCGGCGGCCCAAACCCCGTCTGATGTCGCCGACCTCGTAGGCGCGCGGGGCGCCGGCGGGGAAACCCAGCTTCAGGCGCGGGGCTACCGCTTCGTGCGTACCGAAACCGGGGATGACCGAAAGTGGAGCTATTGGTGGCATCCCGAGCGGCATCTTTGCCTCAGCGTGGTCACCATGGATGGTCGTTATCAGGCCATTACGGACAGCCCTGCGCCCGATTGTGGTCAGAATCACGCTGCCGGCCGGACTGACGAAGCATATCGCCGGCACGATCGCACGGATGCGCCGCCTGCGGCATATGCGCCGACGCGGCGCGAATCGCCCAGCTATGCCGCATCGGAAGAAAGGCCGATGATCGACGGGCAGTCGGTGGAGATCGGCCTCGTCTGCTTCGGGGATGGTCAGCGCCCCGGCCTTGAGAACCGCTATGGCTGGACCTGGGATCATGATCGCAAACGCTATATCTATGGTAACCGCGTCGACATGACGGCGCAGCAGTTCGACGCATCCGTCATGCTGCAATTCTGGGCGGGTGGCGGCCGGATCAAGCTGCCTGCCAAGTTGATTCCGCCAATCCATTCTCGCGGGACGAACGATGGCTGGTGGGACGTCTACGCTGTTTCCATCCAGCCCGATCATGTCAGTGGAGAATATCGGCTTAACGGCCTCAACAAGCCGCGCATTCAGATCAATCGGATGAGCGGTCAGATCAGTATCAAGGGCACAGGCGATTACGCCTTTCGCGGCACCTGTGACACCGTGGATGCTGCCGCGCATCGGCGATTTTGATGAGGGGGCAGGCGGTGCACCTAGCACCGCCCCCTTTGCATCATCGCTCGCTGCCCTTCGCCTTCCCCCACGCGCGCGCGGCGGTGTAGCCCAGATACCCGGTTCCAAACAGCGCGTAGAGCGGCTCGGGCAGCGCGTTGAGATAGGCGTGCATGCCCGACGTGATGGCGGCGGCCATGTCTGGGTCGATACCGGCGATCAGCCCCATCGGGATGGACCAGAGCAGCAGCGCATAGATGACATAGAGAAAGGCCGGGCGCGCGCGCCGCGTCCAGATGTCGGGTTCCGTTCCTCCGCCATCAGTCATGGTCGGGCGCCCGAACCGATCCGGTTGGCTAGCCATCCATAAAGGAAGGCTTCGTTGGCGGGGCGGCTTTCGGCCAGCGCGATATAGCGCTCGCCTTGCAGCGCCTCCATCGCCTTCAAAAGCACCATGTCCCCCGACGGGCCGCGCAGCGCGCGAAACGCGCGCAGCGCTCCGAGCGTGCGCCCGCCCAGAAGGCGATCGACCTTGATGTCGGGATAGTCCTTCTGATTGCGATTAAGCGCGTTGAGCGCGCGCTGCAAAAATCCCGTCGCGGTCGGCGGGCCCATGTTGACCGCGGTGTCGAACAATTCCGCCGCCACCGGCCAGGACAGTTCCGCTACAAAGGCATAGCCGGGCTGCTCCCAGTAAAGGCGGCGATAGAGCGATTCCGCCGTGGCGCGCGGCAAGGCCTGCATCGCGCCAAAATAGCCATTGGCGCGCGCGACCGCATGCGTGATGCCCATATTGGTGGCGCCACCCCGGTCCGCAGGATGATCGGTATAGCCGCCTTCGCGCGCGATCACCTCGTCAATCAAATCCTGCACGTCCATGGCTGCCTCCTGCTTCGATATGAGGCAGAGCATTTATCCCATATGGTTATCTGTAGGACAGCGGAAGTTGCGAGGGTGTATCGCGTTACTGATCGCGCTTAGTCGACCTGCCATACCGGTTCTGACCGGTCGATCAGTCCGCTGTCCAGCAGCGGCGCGGCGTCGATATCCTGCGCGCCCATCAGGGATGACAGGCGCTCGACCGACGCCAGGATCATCGCCTGTTCCCAGGGCTCCAGTTTGCCGAACCCGTCGGTGAACTTCGTCTGCAAGGGATCGGGCGCATCCGCCAACGCGGCCACGCCGTCCGGCAGGATTCGCAGATGCGACTGGCGTTTGTCGCGTTCGCTGCGCTGACGCTGGACATAGTTGAGCGCGACCAGCCGATCGACGATCGTGGTAATCGTCGCCTGGCTGAAATGCAGCGCATGGGCGATGGCCCCGGGCGTTGCTGCATCGCGCGAATCGATCTCGCGCAGCACCAGCAATTGCGAAGGCGTCAGGCCGGTGGCCGCTGCCAGCTGGCGGCTGCCAATCTCGGTGGCGCGCATGATCCGGCGGAGCGCGCGCAGGGTCTGGGTAGCGATATTAGCATGCATATTTGGCTCCATAGCGGAACCAAAGCATGGCCACCAACATTGTCTTCGCTCCTTTTTCCTCCAGCCAAAATACTTCGCACTGCAAAATAAAATTTCAAGGCTGGGGTTGAAAAATTCGTCAAAAATGGCATATTCCAGCCCGTATCGAGAAGGCATTGAGTCCTTCGCCTAGAAAATAATTCGGGAGATGAACAATCTTCGACACTCAAGCTACAGCGGCTGTGCCGCCACGGGCTTCTGCGCGTCCTGATCCGGATACGGGGCAGGACATCATGTTTCGCAAGCCTGTCGGCACTGACGGGCCGGCCATTACGGCGTTGATCGCGGCATGCCCGCCGCTCGATCCCAATTCGGCCTATTGTAACCTGCTGCAATGCACCGATTTTGCCGACAGCTGCATCGTTGCGACCCGCGACGGCGCGGTGGTCGGATGGGTATCGGGCTATCGTCCGCCCGTCGCTCGGGAAAATTTCTTCGTCTGGCAGGTCGCGGTGTCATCCGCGGCGCGTGGCCAGCGCCTCGCGAGCCGCATGATCGATGCCTTGCTTGGCCGGCCGGAACAGGATGGCGTCACGCATCTGACGACGACCATCACTGATGACAATGACGCGTCCTGGGCGCTGTTTCAGGGGCTGGCCCGCAATTGGGGTGCGCCGCTGGAAAAGACCGCCCGTTTCGAACGCGAAGCCCATTTCGCCGGTGCCCATGCCACAGAATGGCAGGCGCGCATCGGTCCGCTGACCCCAAAGGGGCGGCACCAACAGGAGGACATTTGAGCCATGACCACGACCCTTCTTCCCAAACCGACCTCGTCCATTCCCGACCGCGCTATTTACGAACGCCGTGAATCGGGCGTACGCAGCTATGCCCGCTCGATGCCGCGCCAGTTTAACAAGGCGCAGGATGTGTGGATGCACGATACGCAGGGCGGTCGCTATCTCGACTTCCTGTCGGGCTGCTCGACGCTGAACTATGGCCATAATCATCCGGTACTCAAGACCGCGCTGATGGATTATATCGCCAATGACGGCGTGACTCACGGCCTTGACCTTCACACCGACGCCAAGGAAGATTTCCTGACGACGTTGGAAGACGTCATTCTCACGCCGCGTGGCCTGGATTATCGCGCCATGTTCACCGGACCGACCGGCACCAACGCGGTCGAGGCCGCGATCAAGCTGGCGCGCAAGATCACCGGGCGCGAACTGGTGATCGCCTTCACCAACGGTTTTCACGGCATGACGCTGGGGGCGCTCGCCTGCACCGGCAACGCCGCCAAGCGCGGTGGCGCGGGCGTGCCGCTCAACCATGTCAGTCATGAACCTTATGACGGCTATCATGGCCCCGACGTGGATACGGCCGAGCTGCTGGAGCGCCGCCTGTCCGATCCGTCGAGCGGCCTGGATGCCCCCGCCGCCATTCTGGTTGAAACCGTGCAGGGCGAAGGCGGTCTCAATGCCGCGTCGCCCGAATGGCTGCGTAAGATCGCCGAAATCGCCAAGCGCCACGGCGCGCTGATGATCGTCGATGACATTCAGGCGGGCGTTGGTCGCACCGGCAATTTCTTCAGCTTCGAAGGCATGGGCTTCACCCCCGACATCGTCACGCTGGCGAAGTCGCTGTCGGGCATGGGCCTGCCCTTTGCCCTCACCCTGTTCCGCCCGGAGCTCGACCAGTGGTCGCCGGGCGAACATAACGGCACCTTCCGTGGCAATAACCACGCCTTCGTTACCGCCACGGCTGCGCTGCGCCATTTCTGGAGCAACGACGCCTTTCAGCAGGACGTCGCCCGTCGCGGCGCGCTGCTGGAACGGCGGCTCGACGCGATGGCCGCCGAACATGGCCTCTCGACCCGCGGTCGCGGCATGATGCGCGGCATTGACGTGGGGTCGGGCGAGGTCGCCGGAACCATCACCGCCGCCTGCTTTGCGCAGGGGCTCATCATCGAAACCAGCGGCGCGCATGACGAAATCGTCAAGGTGCTGGCGCCCCTCGTGATCGACGACGCCGTCCTTTCGGCGGGTCTCGACATTCTTGAGGAAGCCGTCCGTTCCGCGCTGACCGTCACCTATGGCGTCGCCGCAGAATAAAGGAGAAGACAGACATGTTCATCCGCAAGCTTCAGGACATCCGCAAGTCCGACCGCAACATCAAGTCCAAGGGCTGGGAAAGCGCCCGCCTTCAGCTGAAGGACGACAATATGGGCTTTTCCTTCCACGTCACGACCATGTACGCGGGCGAGGAATTGCACATGCACTATCAGAACCATCTGGAATCGGTTCTGGTGCTCAAGGGCACCGGCACGATCGAGGATCTGGGCGAGGGCGTGACGCACCAGTTGGCGCCGGGCGTCATGTATGCGCTCGACAAGCATGACAAGCATATCGTCCGGCCCGAAACCGACATATTGTGCGCCTGCGTCTTCAATCCGCCTGTCACGGGCAAGGAAGTGCATGACGAAAGCGGCGCCTATCCCGCCGATTCCGAGCAGGTCAAGGAACCCGCATTCGCCGATTGATCGGCGGTGCGAAGGCTTTCCGTCCGTAGCGAGACCGGACGGAAAGCCTCGCTCGATTTTTAGTCATCACCATCAAAAGGGGGGAAGTCCCATGCAAGACGTCTACCCGTCCCGCCACGCCGATGTGGCGGAATTTCTGCCGCGCCTCGATCCTGTCGTGCATAGCCAATGGCGCGAAGACGCACCCGTCAGCCGCGCCCAGGCCGACCAGTTCGACCGCGATGGCTTTCTTGTCCTGGAAGATATTTTCTCGGACGCCGAAGTCGCATTCCTGCAGCGCGAGGCCGGCAAGCTGCTGGCCGATCCGCAAGCGCTGGAAGACGAAACCGTCATCACCGAACCGGGCGGCAAGGAAGTCCGCTCGATCTTCAAGATTCACGCGCAGAGCGATGTGATCGGTCGCCTGGCCGCCGACAGCCGTCTGGCCGGCGTCGCGCAGTTCCTGCTGGGTGATCGCGTCTACATTCACCAGTCGCGCCTCAACTATAAGCCCGGCTTCACCGGCAAGGAATTTTTCTGGCACAGCGATTTTGAAACCTGGCATGTGGAAGACGGCATGCCGCGCATGCGCGCGCTGTCCATGTCGGTGCTGCTGGCGGACAACACGCCCAATAACGGCCCGCTGATGCTGATTCCCGGCAGCCACAAGGCATTCCTCACCTGCATCGGGGAAACGCCCGACGATCATTATCGCCAGTCCTTGAAGAAACAGGAATATGGCGTGCCGGACGAAGACAGCCTAGCCGAACTGGCGCACAAGCATGGCATCGTCGCGCCGACCGGAAAGCCCGGGTCGGTCGTCATCTTCGACTGCAACACCATGCACGGGTCGAACGGCAACATCACGCCCTTCCCCCGCGCCAACGCCTTCATGGTCTATAATGCGGTCAGCAACCGCCTGACCGCGCCCTTCGGCGTTGACAAACCGCGCCCCGAATTCATCGCCGCGCGCGGAGAGCCGGAGGCCATTACGCCGGTCACGGGACTTTTGATGGAGGAGGCGCTGGCATGAGCGGCCAACATAGTGTGGAAAAAATCGGCGGCACGTCGATGGCGGCCACCGCCGTGCTGTTCGACAATGTTCTGATCGCGGGGCGCAAGGGCGCGGACCTTTATAATCGCGTCTTCGTCGTGTCCGCCTATGCCGGCATGACCGACCTGCTGCTGGAACATAAGAAATCGGGCAAGCCCGGCGTCTATGCCCGTTTCGTCGCCGATGATGGCGCCGATGGCTGGCGCGACGCGATCGAAACGGTGCGCGGCGCTATGCATGCGCGCAACGCCGATATGTTCGCGCGCGCCGAGAGCCTGGCCGAGGCCAATGCCTTTGTCGATGCGCGCATCGACGCGGTTGCCGCCTGCCTCGACGATCTGGCCCGCCTGCGCAGCCATGGCCGTTTCTGCGTCAAGGAACAACTGATCACGGTGCGCGAATTGCTTGCCGGGCTCGGCGAAGCGCACAGCGCCCATTCGACCGCGCTGCTGCTGCGCGATCGCGGGGTCAACGCCTGCTTTGTGGATCTGACGCTCTGGGATCAGCAGGATATGCGCGGCCTCGACGAACGGATCGAACAGGCGTTCGCCCCCATCGACCTCGCCACCACCCTGCCGATCGTCACCGGCTATGCCGGGTGCAGCGAGGGCATGGTCCGCCGCTATGCGCGTGGCTATTCCGAAATGACCTTTTCGCGCATCGCCGTGCTGACGCAGGCGCGTGAGGCGATCATCCACAAGGAATTTCACCTGTCGAGCGCGGACCCGAAGCTGGTCGGCACCGACAAGGCGCGCAAGATCGGCCGCACCAATTATGATGTGGCGGACCAGCTCGCCAATCTTGGCATGGAGGCCATCCATCCCGGCGCCGGGCGCGGCCTGCGGCAGACCGACATCCCGCTGCGGGTCCGCAACACGTTCGACCGGGAAGATGGCGGCACGCTCATCTGCGGCGATTATGTGTCGGACACGCCCCGCGTCGAAATCGTCACCGGCATCCGCACCGCGCAGGCGCTCCAGTTCTTCGAACAGGACATGGTCGGGGTGAAGGGCTATGACGCCGCCATATTGGAGGTGCTGACCCGCCATGGCATATGGATCGTCAGCAAGGCGTCCAACGCCAACACCATCACCCATTATCTGTCAGCCGACGCGGTCAAAGTGAAGCAGGTCATCGGCGACTTGCAGGACCGGTATCCCGACGCGTCCATTTCCGCCCACCCCGTGGCGATCGTCTCCGTGATCGGCAGCGACATTTCCCGCCCCGGCCTGATGCCCGACGCGCTCAAAGCGTTGGCACAGGCCGATATCGATGTGATCGCTATGCAGCATCAGATCCGCAATGTGGATGTCCAGTTCGTTGTCGATGTCCGCCAATATGACGCTGCCGTCGCCGCGCTGCATCGCGCGCTGGTGGAGGATAATGACGAACCCGCAGCAGCGGAGGGCCGGCGCGCGGCCTGAGCGCCGCGCGCCGCCGGGCGCGCCAGATGATCGCTGCGATTCGTCCCGTTCAGAGTTTGCTGCTCGCCATCTTCATGCTGATGGCGGGCAGTGGCTTTTTATCGACCCTCATCAGCCTGCGACTGGAGCGCGCGGGCGCTGGCACCATGGCGATCGGCGCGGTCGCCACCGCCTATTTTGGCGGGCTGGTGGTGGGTGCCCTGCGCGCGGGGGGCATCGTGCGGCAGGTGGGGCATATCCGCGCCTTCGCCGCCTTTGTCGCGCTGCTTTCGGCCAGCACGCTCTCCTATGTATTGCTCGACCACCCCTTGCTCTGGACGGCACTGCGGCTGATCGACGGCGTCTGCGTGGCCGGCGTTTTCATCTGCCTTGAAAGCTGGCTCAACGACCGGGCCGATGTGGAAACCCGCGGCAGCATCCTTGCCGCCTATATGGTCGCGCTCTATTCCGGCCAGGCGGTCGGCCAGTTGCTCCTGGGCGCGAGCGGGACGCTGCCCGCCATTCCGTTCCAGATCGCCTCCATCCTCATCTCGCTGGCCATCATTCCGCTTTGTCTCACCCGGTCGAGCGCGCCTGCGCCGCAGGAGGCGACGGCCTTTTCGCTGCGCTCGCTCTTTGCCGCGTCGCCGCTGGGCGTGATCGGTGCGGTGACCACCGGGCTGATGCTGGGCGCCTTTTACGGACTGGCCGCCGTCCATGTCCGTCGCCTTGGCCTCAACCTGGGCGCAACCGCTAGTTTCATGATGATCGTCATTCTGGGCGGCGTCGCGATGCAATGGCCGCTCGGCCGCCTGTCGGACCGCTATGACCGGCGCGCGGTCATCGTCTGGAGCTTCGCCGCGACCCTGGCCGTCAGCATCGCGCTCTCGATGCTCAGTCGGGGCGGCCTGCCGCTGCTGGTGCTGGGCGCGGCCTTTGGCGGGCTGAGCTTCGCCCTCTATCCGCTGTGCGTCGCGCACAGCAATGACCGGCTGCTCGCCTCCGAACGCGTCGCGGCGAGCGGGCGGCTGGTGCTGCTCTATTCGGTCGGTGCGGCGCTGGGGCCGATGGGCGCGGCGGCGATGATGACGCTGGCGGGCGCAAGCGGCCTCTTCCTGTTCATCGCTTTGTGCGCTGGCGCGACACTGGGTTTTGGCCTGTGGCGTCAATTGTCCTCTGATCCGGTGCCCGCGCCCGAGCAGCAGGATTTCCAGATCGTGCCGCGCACGACCCCGATGGCGTCGCTGCTTGACCCCAATACCGCAGATCATCTGCCCGATGGAGACACGACATGACCGCCACCACCATCGCCGCGCCCCCCGGAGCGGCCGGGTCTGTCGATCAGGCGACGCTGCGGCGGGCCATTGCGGCCTCGGCGCTCGGCAACGCCACCGAATGGTTCGACTATGGCATCTATGCCTATGGCGTGACCTATATCTCCGCGGCGCTGTTTCCGGGAGAAGTGGATGACGCGGTGTTGTTCGCGCTCGCGACCTTCGCCATTTCCTTCCTCGTCCGTCCGCTGGGCGGCCTCTTCTGGGGACCGCTGGGCGATCGCATGGGGCGCAAATCCGTGCTCGCGCTCACCATATTGATGATGTCGGGCGCGACGCTGGCGGTCGGCCTCATCCCCTCTTATGCCAGCATCGGTTTCTGGGCGCCGGCCCTGCTCATCCTGCTGCGCATGGTGCAGGGATTCTCCACGGGCGGCGAATATGGCGGCGCGGCGACCTTCATGGCCGAATATGCGCCCGATGACCGGCGCGGCTTTTACGGCAGCTTCCTGGAATTCGGCACGCTGGCGGGCTTTTCCTTCGGCGCGCTGCTGATGCTGGGCTTCTCGCTGCTGCTGGGTGACGCCGCCATGCACGCATGGGGCTGGCGCATCCCCTTTCTGGTGGCCGCGCCCATGGGTCTTATCGGCATGTATCTGCGCGCCCGCATGGAGGATACGCCGATCTTCCGCGAGGATGGGCAGGCCAGCGGCAAGGCGGAAAGCCCCAGCCTCGGCCAACTGCTGGAGCGCCACTGGCGGCCGATGCTGGTCGTGGGCGGCCTCGTCGTGGCGCTCAATGTCGTTAATTATACGCTGCTTAGCTACATGCCCACTTATCTTCAGCGGCGCATCGGTCTCACTACGGACGAAGCGCTGGTGGTGCCGATCATCGGCATGGTGTTCATGATGCTCTTCCTGCCCTTTGCTGGGCATTTGTCCGACCGGGTCGGGCGACGGGCGATGTGGCGCGTCTCGCTGCTCAGCCTGCTCGTCGGCGTCGTGCCGCTCTATCTGCTGATGGCGACCGGCCTTGTCGGCGCGATCGTCGGCTTCGTGCTGCTTGGCCTCTGCTATGTGCCGCAGCTCGCGACCATCTCCGCAACATTTCCCGCGCTATTCCCGACCTCGGTGCGCTTTGCCGGTTTCGCCATCGCCTATAACGTCTCGACCTCGCTGTTCGGCGGCACCGCACCTGCGATCGGTAGCGGCCTCATCTCCTGGACCGGCAACGAACTCATGCCCGCCTTCCTGATGATGGCGGCCTGCCTCGTCGGCCTTGTCGCGCTGCGCTACATGCCCGAAACGGCGGGCAAGTCCCTGCGCGAAGATCCGTTCGCGCGGACCTGATGCGAAACAGGCCATGGAGATGACAGGGGGGATGACAGGGGGCCGCGAAGCGAGTTAGCTGGCAGCCATGAAAATCATGCTGCCGCTCGCCTGCATCCTGCCCGTCCTTCTTACCGCCCATCCCGTCGCCGCAAAGACCGATAGGGCGCGCTGGCAGGAACAGGCGGCGCGGGTCACCATTCAGCGCGACGACTGGGGCATCGCCCATGTCCACGGCCGCAGCGACGCCGACGCCGTGTTCGGCATGATCTACGCCCAGGCCGAAGACGACTTCAACCGGATCGAGGCCAACTATCTGACCGCGCTCGGCCGCACGGCGGAGGCGGATGGCGAAGACGCGATCTGGCAGGATTTGCGTGCGCGCCTTTATATGGACCCGCAAAAGCTGCGCGCCGACTATGCCGCCAGTCCCGCCTGGTTGCGCGCCTTGATGGACGCCTGGGCCGATGGGCTGAACCACTATCTTGCCACGCACCCGCAGGTAAAGCCGCGCGTCATCACCCGTTTTGAACCTTGGATGGCGCTCAGCTTCACCGAAGGCAGCATCGGCGGCGACATCGAACGCATCCCGCTCGATCGGCTCAAGGCCTTTTACGGCGCGCCCGGCGGCCGCTCGCTCGCTATGGCCGATCCCGACCCCGAACCGCGCGGCTCCAACGGCTTCGCCATCGCGCCGGGCAAGAGCGCCAGCGGCCATGCCCTGCTGTGGATCAACCCGCATACCAGCTTCTTCTTCCGCTCCGAACTGCAGGTGACCAGCGACGAAGGACTCAACGCCTATGGTGCGGCGACCTGGGGCCAATTCTTCATCTATCAGGGGTTCAATCCCACCGCTGGATGGATGCACACGTCCAGCACCGTCGATGCCGTCGACGAATTTCTCGAAACCGTGACGCGCCGGCCGGACGGCACGCTGACCTATCTTTATGGCGGACAGCAGCGCCCGGTCCGCGCCTCCACCGTCACCATCGCCTATCGCACGTCAGACGGAGGCCGCGCCGACCGCCGCTTCACCGTCTATCGCACCCATCATGGTCCCATCATTGGCGAGCAGGACGGCAAATGGGTCGCCTTCGCCATGATGGACAAGCCCATCCCCGCGCTGGAGCAGTCCTTTTTGCGGACGAAGGCGCGCGATTACGCCGCCTTCGTCAAGGTGGCGACACGTCAGGCCAATTCGTCCAACAATACCATTTTCGCCGACGCCAATGGCACCATCGCCTATCTGCACCCGCAATTCGTTCCCCTTCGCGATGACCGTTTCGACTATACGCAGCCAGTGGACGGCACCGATCCCGCCACCGACTGGAAGGGGCTGACCCCGCTCGACGCGCTGCCGGGTCTGCGCAACCCGCCGGGCGGCTGGATTCAGAACACCAATAACGGTCCCTGGTCGGCGGCGGGCAGGGACAGCCAGAAGGCGGCCGACTTCCCGCGTTACATGGACATGATGGGCGAAAATCCGCGCGGCGACCATGCCGTCATGCTGCTGTCGGCGGGACAGGATTTCACGCTCGACACGCTGACGGCCGCCGCGTTCGACAGCTACCAGCCCGCCTTTGCGCGCTTCCTGCCGCTGCTCGTGAAGGCGTGGGACACTCTGCCCGACACCGATGCGCGCAAGGGGCTGCTGGCTGAACCGATCGCCATGCTGCGCGACTGGGATTATCGCTGGGGTTTGACGTCCGTGCCCAACAGCCTTGCGGCGCTCTGGGCGGAGGACTTGCGCCAATGGACGCTGGACCATAGCGAGGGGGCTCCACGCACCCTCTATGATCGCATGGCCGCCGCGTCCCCTGACGTGCAGCTGACCCTGTTGGCGGGCGTCGTGAAGCGGCTGGATCGCGATTTCGGCACCTGGCGCACGCCCTGGGGCGACATTAACCGGTTGCAGCGGCTGACCGGCGCCATCACCCAGGATTTCAGCGATGCCGCGCCCAGCATCGCCGTGCCCTTCAGCTCGGCGCGCTGGGGCTCGCTCGCCTCCTTCGGCGCGCGCGCCTATCCCGGCACGCGAAAATGGTATGGCACCAGTGGCAACAGCTTCATCGCCGCGGTCGAATTTGGCGATCGCGTCCATGCCAGGGCGGTCAGCGTCGGCGGCGAAAGCGGCGATCCCGCCTCGCCCCATTTCAACGACCAGTCCGCGCTTTACGCAGCCGGCGCCTTGCGGCCCGTCTATTTCTATCCCGATGAACTCGCCGGCCATGTCGAACGCCGCTATCGGCCAGGGCAGTAGGACGCGGCCATGTGGGTCCTGCTCGGCATCGCCATCATCGTCGCGGGCTTCCTGCTGCGCTTCCATCCGCTGTTGGTGATCCTTGCCTCGGCGATCGTCACGGGGCTAGCGGCGGATCTTGACCTGCTCACCATCCTCGCCGCCTTCGGCAAGGCGTTCAACGACGCGCGCTATGTCAGCATCATCTGGATCGTGCTGCCGGTCGTTGGCCTGCTCGAAGCCTATGGCTTGCAGGAGCGCGCGCGCGGCCTCATCGCCAAGATGCGCGGCGCGACAGTGGGGCAATTTCTCGCCGGCTATATGCTGCTGCGCCAGGGGCTGGCGGCGGTAGGCCTCACATCGGTCGCGGGTCACGCTCAAACCGTGCGCCCGCTGGTGGCGCCGATCGCCGAAGCGGCGGCGGAGGCGCAGGCCGGAGATCTCGACGATGACCGGCGCGAGGAGGTGAAGGCCTGGGCCGCCGCGACCGACAATATCGGCCTGTTCTTCGGCGAGGACATCTTCCTCGCCATCGGGTCGATCCTGCTGATCAAGGGGCTGCTGGAACAATATGGCATCAGCCTGGAGCCGCTGCATCTGTCGGTCTGGGCGATCCCGACCGCCATCGCCGCCTTCCTGATCCATGGCTTTCGCCTCTGGCGCCTGGACCGCAGGTTGAAGCGCAGCGCGCCGGAGGACCCGGCATGATTACCCTGCACTGGGTCTATGCCGTCGCTGGCGCGATGTTCGCCGCTTTCGCCCTGCTGGGCCTTGGCGACCGCACCAATCCGCGCCGCTGGACCACCTCCGCCTTCTGGGCCTTGTTGGCGCTCAGCATGTGGGGTGGCGACTGGCTGGGCGATCTTGGCAATGGCGTCCTGCTGCTGGGGCTTGTCGCGCTGGCGGGCCTGGGCGGCATGGGTCGGGGGCAGTCCGCGCTGCCCGACGCCGTGCGCCGCGACCGGGCCGATCGCATGGGCAATCGCCTGTTCGTCATCGCGCTTATCATTCCTGCGACCGCGCTCATCGGTACCTTCGCCTTCAAGCAAGCCCCCGACTGGTTCGATGGCAAGCAGGCGACATTGATTGCCCTGGCGCTGGGTGTGCTGATCGCCTCGGTAGTGGGCTGCCTCTGGCTGCGCGCATCTCCGCTCGAACCGCTCCAGCAGGGGCGGCGGCTGATGGATTCGGTCGGCTGGGCCGCCATCCTGCCGCAGATGCTCGCCAGCCTCGGCGCGGTGTTCGCGCTGGCAGGGGTGGGGGATGTCGTCGGCCAGATCGTCAGCATGGCGATCCCGCAGGGCAGTCTCCTGGGCGCGGTCATCGCCTATGGCCTTGGCATGGCGCTTTTCACCATGGTCATGGGCAACGCCTTCGCTGCCTTCCCGGTGATGACCGCCGCGATCGGTCTGCCGCTGCTCATCCGGACCTATGGGGGCGACCCGGCGATCGTCTGCGCCATCGGCATGCTGGCGGGTTTCTGCGGCACGCTGATGACGCCGATGGCCGCGAACTTCAACCTCGTGCCCGCCGCCCTGCTCGACCTCAAGGACAAGCATGGCGTCATCAAGCGGCAGGTCGGCACCGCCGTCCCGCTGCTTGTCGTCAACATCCTCCTTATTTACTGGCTCGCCTTTCCATGACCCTGCTCACCCCCGACATCGCCAACCGTTTCGCCGGCCTCACCCTGTCGCATCTCGGCCGCGAATATCCCTTCAAGATGGACCTGGTGCTGACCGGACCTCAGGACGCCCGGCCGCCGCGGGAGCATCATCCCATCTTCCACGGCAGCTTCGACTGGCACAGCTGCGTCCATGGCTGGTGGCAGGTGATGCGGCTGATGCGGCTGTATCCCGCCATGGCACAGGCGCCCGCCATCCGCGCGCGCGCCGACGCGATGTTGACGCCCGCCAATGTCGCGGGCGAGCGCGCCTATCTCGACCGCCCGATGAGCGCCGGGTTCGAACGCCCCTATGGCTGGGCCTGGGCGCTGGCGCTGCATGCGGAACTGGCGCGCCATGATGCGCCCTGGGCGGCGGCGCTGGAACCGCTGGCGCGCGATTTCGCCGCCCGCTTTCATGCGTTCCTGCCCAGGCTCACCTATCCGCTGCGCGTCGGCACCCATTTCAACATCGCCTTCGCCCTCATCCTCGCGCGCGACTGGGCGCAGGGACGCGACGACGCGCTTGCCGCGCTGATCCATGACCGCGCGCTGCACTGGTTCGCACAGGATCGCGCCTGTCAGGCGTGGGAACCGGGCGGCGACGAATTTCTGTCCCCGGCGCTCTGCGAAGCCTTACTGATGAGCCGCCTCATCGACCGCACGGATTTTGCCGCGTGGTTTCACGCCTTCCTGCCGGACGTTGAAGCAGGCGAGCCGGCGACGCTCTTCACGCCCGCCACCGTGTCGGATCGCAGCGATGGCAAGATCGCGCATCTCGACGGCCTCAATCTCAGCCGCGCCTGGTGCTGGCGCGGGATCGCTGCGGCGCTGGGCGAAAGCGACCCGGTCCATCCCTTGGCGCAGCAGGCCGCGCGCGTCCATCTGGACGCCAGCCTGCCCCATGTCGCGGGCGATTATATGGGCGAACATTGGCTCGCCACCTTCGCGCTGCTGGCGCTGGAATGAAGAAAGGGGGAGGGGCCGCGCCCTCCCCGAAACCCGCCGCGTCAGTCGCGCAGCAATTCGTTGATTCCGGTCTTGGACCGCGTCTGCGCGTCGACGCGCTTGACGATCACCGCGCAATAAAGGCTGGGGCCGGGCGTGCCGTCGGGCAGCGGCTTGCCGGGCAGGCTGCCGGGCACGACCACGGAATAGGGCGGCACTTGCCCCATGAAGATTTCGCCGGTGGTGCGGTCGATAATCTTGGTCGATTGGCCGATGAACACGCCCATCGACAACACCGATCCCTTGCCGATGCGCACGCCTTCCACCACTTCGGACCGCGCGCCGATGAAACAATCATCCTCGATGATAACCGGATCGGCCTGCAACGGCTCCAGCACGCCGCCGATACCCACGCCGCCTGACAGGTGGACATTCTTGCCGATCTGCGCGCAGCTGCCCACCGTCACCCAGGTGTCGACCATCGTGCCTTCATCGACGAAGGCGCCGATATTGACGAAGCTCGGCATCAGGATGACATTCTTCGCGATGTGGCTGCCCGCCCGCGCAAAGCTGCCCGGCACGGCGCGGAAACCGGCGGCGCGGAACGCGGCCTCGTCCCAACCGGCAAACTTGCTCGGCACCTTGTCCCACCAATGGCCGGCGCCCGGGCCGTTTTCGATCAGGGCGTTGTCGTTCAGGCGGAAGGACAGCAGCACCGCCTTCTTCGCCCATTGATTGACCTGCCAGCCCGCCTCTGTCGGCTCGGCGACGCGCACCTCGCCCTTGTCCAGCATCCCAAGCGCCCGGTCGACCGCCTGACGCACGTCGCCCTGCGTTTGCAGGGTCACATTGGCCCGGTCTTCCCAGGCCGCGTCGATGATGGCGATAAGGTCTTGGCTCATGGTCATTCCCCCAGAATGCGCGCCAGAAACGGCGTCAGATGGTCGGTTTCGAAATCGATGAAGTCGGGATGATGGTCATGATTGCCCGCTTCCGACCCGTTATTGACCCAGATGGTCGTCATCCCGATCGTCTTGGCGGGCCGCAGGTTGCGCGCCATGTCCTCGAAGAAGGCCGCGCGCGTCGGGTCGACATCATGAACCTTGCACAGCGCGTCATAACCGGCCGGATCAGGCTTGGGCACATATTGGCAGGCATGAATGTCGTGGATCAGCTCGAACGCGCCGGAAAGGCCCAGCCGCTCCAGCACGCGCCCGGCATAGTCCGCATCGCCATTGGTGAAGATCAGGCGGCGTCCCGGCAGCGCGGCGATATGGCGGTTAAGCGCCTCGTCCACCGCCAGCCGGTCCATCGAAATATCATGCACATAGGTCAGATAGTCGCCCGGCTCGATGCCATGATGGTGCATCAGGCCTGCCAGCGTCGTGCCATGCTCCATGAAGTATCGCTTCTGCGTTTCCCGCGCGATCACCGGGTCGCAGCCGAGCAGGCCCTGGATATACTCGCCCATCTTCACGTCCATCAACGCGAACAGGTCCGCCTTCGCCGGATAGAGCGTATTGTCCAGATCGAAGATCCAGGTATCGACATGGGAAAGCGCCGGCAACATGGCCGCGCCCTAAAGCGGCCAGGGAAAGAGGGCAAGGGAAAGAGGGCAGAAGATCGGCCATACGAACCCGTTCGGTTCGAGCCGGCGTCGAGCTTGCCGAGATGCGTCGGTCGAGAATGGTTCTCGCCTTCGACAAGCCAAGGCCGCTCGAACGGAACGGCCTAAGCTAGCACCCCGGCGCGTCGCTATCCTCGTAGAAACGCTGCACCGCGTCCCATCCTTCCTGCGCGTTTTCCACCCAGGTCAGCAGGTCCAGATCCTTGTGCGAAATCACCCCTTCGTCCGCCAGCGCCTCGAAATCCACGACGCGATTCCAGAATTCCTTGCCGTACAGCAGGATGGGAATGGGCTTCATCTTGCCGGTCTGGATCAGCGTCAGCAGCTCGAACATCTCGTCGAACGTGCCGAAGCCGCCGGGAAACACCGCCAGCGCCCGCGCGCGCAGCAGGAAATGCATCTTGCGCAGCGCGAAATAGTGGAACTGGAAACTCAGCTCCGGCGTCACGAAACGATTGGGCGCCTGCTCGTGCGGCAGGACGATGTTCATGCCGATGGTGGTCTGGCCAACATCCTGCGCGCCGCGATTGGCCGCTTCCATGATCGACGGGCCGCCGCCTGAACAGACGACGAAATGGCGGCATCCCGCCTCGTTCACCGGATATTGGGCGGCGATGCGCGCCAGCTTGCGCGCTTCCTCATAATAATGCGCCTTTCTACCCAGATTTTCCGCCAGCCGCTTGAGTTCGGGCGTTGGCGCGGCGTCGATCCGCGCCTGCACCTGGTCGGGTTCGGGGATGCGCGCGGACCCGTAGAAGACGAAGGTCGATTCGATCTTCGCCTCATCCATCAGCAACTGGGGCTTGAGCAATTCCAGCTGGAATCGCACGGGCCGCAGGTCTTCGCGCAACAGGAATTCGTCATCCTGAAAGGCCAGCCGATAGGCGGCGCTCTGCGTCTGGGGGGTGCCGGTCTGCTTGGCGGCGTCGCCTGCCTCTTCGCGGGCAGGGCGGAACTTGCGTTCCTCAATCTCTTTTCTTGTCATCCATGGCCAATTAGGCGTCAGCGATGACATTGCCAAGACGCCCGGTCACAGAATCGACGCGGCACTCAGCGGCAGAAACCGCCCCTCCCGCCCATGTCGAAATGGAAATGGTCGTGATGCGCGGCGTTATAATCGGGGCTGAGCACGGTGCTGAACCGCTTGCAGGCGCTGGCGTGGATCAGGCTCAGGAACTGGCGCGTCTGCCGGTCGCCATGCCAGCCCTGCTGCACCGTGATCCGCCGTCCGTCCGACAGGACAAAGGCCGACACGTCGATGGCGTTGCTGTGCGCATGTTCGCTCAGCTTCGCACTGCCCGCGATCGGGCGGCAATTATAGGTGCCGAACGTTTCGATCTTCTCGATTTCCGCGCCCAGCACCAGCCGCGCCGCCGGTTGCACGGCATAGCGCGCCCAGGCGGCGAAATTGGCGGCCAGATTGCATGTCATCGCCCCCAGGCCCGACGCGGGCACCCCGATGTCGAGCAGCTTGACGCTGCCGATCGCGCTGCATCCGCCGCCAAAATTGCGGTCGGGCAGGGGCTGGAAATTGACCGACTGGGATTGCAGTTTCGCGAAACATTGCCGCGTCTCCAGCGCCGGTTGCGATGGCGGGCGCGTCGCGCGCGCAGGTGCGCGAACCGGCTTCGACGCACGCGCCACCTTGCCGCGCGGCACCAGGTCGCCGCCGCACCCCGCCAGTGTCATCATGCTTGCCAAGAACGCAGCCGTGGCCGCGCCGCGCAGATTGCTCATCGCCCGCTTTTCCATGAATCGGATGTTTACCAA
>NZ_DJDV01000005.1:0-80529 GCF_002431195.1 Sphingobium sp. UBA5915
TGGCGCCGGACATGGCGGCGGCGCTGGACCGCCTTTCCGCCGGGCTGGGCGGGCTGCCGGTGGTCGACCTGCCCGATGTGGCGAGGGCGCGATCGGCCGCCTTTCTGCTCACCGCCTATGAGGGCGGGCGGCTGCATCGCGACGCGCTGGCGGCCGATCCGCTGTCCTACGATCCGGCGACCCGCGACCGGCTGATCGCGGGAGCGGCGCTGCCGGATGCCATATATGCGCAGGCCATGGCCTTTCGCAGCGTCTTTGCCGCCCATGTGGAGCGCGCGCTGGCCGACCATGACGTGCTGATCGCGCCGGCCACCTTCGGCCCGGCGCCGCGCATCGACGATCCCACCATCCCCATCGATGGCGCGCCGCAACCGGCCCGCGCCAATCTGGGCCTCTACACCCAGCCGATCAGCTTTCTGGGCCTGCCCGTGGTGGCCGCACCCCTGCCGGTGGCGGGGCTGCCCATGGGGGTGCAGCTGATCGCGGCGAAGGGTCGCGACAGCGCCCTGATCGATTATGCGACCATGCTGGAGGGCAGGGGCCTGATAGCGGCAAAAGGGGAAGGACGATGACCGTGAACGATGCAGGGGTTGTGGCCGAAGTGACGGCGCAGCTGGAACGCTATGAACGCGCGCTGATGGCGGACGATCTGGCAGAGATGGACGCGCTGTTCCACGACGCGCCGACCACCGTGCGCTATGGCGTGGGCGAGGTGCTGTACGGCATGGAAGAAATTCGCGACTTTCGCAAAGGGCGCGGCGGTTCCCCCCAGCGCCGCGTCGGCCGGATCGCGGTCGCTGCCTTCGGCCCCGACGCCGCCACCGCCAATATCGAATTTTTCCGCGAAGGGTCCGACCGGCGCGGCCGCCAGAGCCAGACCTGGATCCGCTTCCCCGACGGGTGGAAGATCGTGTCCGCCCATGTCTCCATCGAAGGCAGCGCCTCGTGAAGGCGCTGCTGGCACGGCTGAACATCGACAGCTATATCCTGCTGCTGGTCGGCATGGTGCTGCTGGCGTCCTTCCTGCCGGTGCGCGGGATGGCGGCGACGGTCGCGGGGGGCTGCGCCGACATCGGCATCGTCATCCTCTTCTTCATGCATGGCGCGCGCCTGTCGCGGCAGGCGGTGATCGACGGCGCGCGCCACTGGCGGCTGCACCTGACGGTGGCGCTGATGACCTTTGCGGTGTTCCCGCTGCTGGGCCTGGCCGTCCGGGCGATCCCCGGCATCGATCCCGCGCTGGGCACGGGTATGCTGTTCCTCACCCTGCTGCCCTCCACCGTGCAATCGTCCATCGCCTTCACCGCCATGGCGCGGGGCAATGTCGCGGCGGCGGTGTGCAGCGCCTCCTTTTCCAACCTGGCGGGCATTTTCATCACCCCGCTGCTGGTCGCCTTCCTCATCACCGGGCGGCAGGGCGGCTTTTCCGGCGACGCGGTCGTGACCATCGCGGTCCAGTTGCTGCTGCCCTTTCTGGCGGGCCATTTCCTGCGGCCGTGGATCGGCGCCTGGATCGCCCGGCAAAAGAAGCTGCTGACCATGGTGGATCGCGGATCGATCCTGCTGGTGGTCTATACCGCCTTCAGCGCGGCGGTGGTGGAGGGGCTGTGGAACCGCGTCACGCCGGACGATCTTGCCCGGATTGCGGGGCTTTCCGTGCTGTTGCTGTCGGTCGTGCTGCTGCTCAGCCATGCGCTGGGCAAATGGCTGGGCTTCAATCGGGAAGACAGTATCGTGCTGCAGTTTTGCGGCTCGAAAAAGAGCCTGGCGTCGGGCGTGCCGATGGCTGGCGTGCTGTTTTCCGCGTCGCAGGTGGGCGCGATCATCCTGCCGCTGATGTTCTTCCACCAGATCCAGCTGATGGTCTGCGCCGTGCTGGCCCGCCGCTATGCCGCATCCGACACCGCGCAGGGGACACTGGCCGGCGCATAGCCGCCCAATCGCGCACGGCCCGCCCTACAGGCTCAGCCGCTCTGGATCCTCGCGCGCATCCTGTTCCTGCATGGCGCGGGTCGCCACCGACCCCCAGGGGAAGATGAACCATCGCTTGTCGACCTGCCGGTCGATATTGCGCGACGCATGGTCCACCGTCTCGCGCGAACTGACATTGTTGATCAGCACGGCAAAACGCACATTGGCGGCCAACCCGCCATTGTCGATCAGCAGCGACCGGAATCTGGCAATGGTCTTGCCGCTGTCGTTGATATCGTCGACGAACAGATATTTTTCGCCCAGCTGGGTGCAGGCGGCCAGATGCACCAGCAGCGAATCCGAAAAGGCATGCACCTTCGAACTATGGTCGATGGACAGCATGGCAATGCCCATGCGGTGCGACAGGAATGTCGCGGGGACCAGCCCGCCCCGGCCGATGCCGACGATATAGTCGGGCACCCACGGATCCTGTTCGACCGCGCTGGCGATGGTTTCGACATCGGCCAGAAACTGGTCATAGGACATTTCGGAAAACTGGATATCTTGCGTCTGCGTCATGATGGGCCTTCAGGTGGATGATGGGGGTGCGGCCGGTTCGGCCTCGCTCGCGGCGTTCGCGCAACGGGCGAGCGCTGCGTTCAGCAACTCTACCAGCGCATGGACCGCAATGGCGGGATTGCGCGCGGACCGGACATAGATGCCCAGGTCGGCCTGAAGATAGGTGGGCCCGGCGATGGGAATATGGACCAGTTCGCCCCGCTCGATCTCATCCTCTATGCCGATCCGCGTCTGAAAGGAAATGCCCAGCCCGCGCATCGTCAGCTGCTTGGCCAGTTCGACCGAGCTGGTCTCTACCGCGCCCTGGGGCAGCTTGCCAAGCGCGCGCTGCAATTGCTGGCGGATGGACAGATCCGCCTTGGGCAGGATCAGCGAATGGGACAGGCAGGTCGCCAGCGTCAGGCTGCTGCTGCGCGCCAGCGGATGGTCGGGCCGCATCGTCGCGCCCAGCGGATGGCGGCTGTGGGACAGCTGGCGCAGGTCGGACGTCCGCTCGACACCGAAGGCGATGCCCATGTCCGCGTCGCCGCCGATGACCGCGGCGGAAATGGCGGCCGATCCCAGCACGCTGACGCCCACGGTGATGCGGGGGTGGCGTTCGCGCAGTTGCGCCAGCACATCGGGCAGCAGGCCCGACGTCAGCGCCTCCACCGCCGCGATCTCGACATGGCCCGACCGCAGGCCCTGCATCGCCTCCAGCTCCGACCGCACCCGTTCGGCGTCCTGCAACACCTCTATCGCATGGCGGGCGAATGTCGCCCCGGCATGGGTCAGCTTCAGCCCGCCGGGCAACCGGTCGAACAGCGGCGTGCCCAGTTCCTCCTCCAGCTTCAGCAATTGCCGGTTCACGGCGGAGGATGCGACGTTCAGCCGCCGTGCCGCCTCCCGCACCGAACCCGCCCGGCGGATGGCGTCGAAATAGACGATCATGGGGGCATGGAAACGGTGGGCGCGGTTGGACATAGCCGCTCCTGGGCCATAATCCCGATTCGGTCAACGTCCTCTTTTCGGCATCGGGGTGGGCTATAATCGATGCTTTTTTTCGAGCGGGCAGACAGGAAGAATGGGCGCCGATATAGAGGCCGAGCGAGGATATGAAATGACGCTGACAGCAACAGGGGATACGATTGAACGGGGCGATGCGCTGACCCTGCCGACGGTCGATATTTCCAGCCTGCCCGGTTCGGACGAAGGCGCCCGCGCCGCCGTGGTACAGGCGATCCGCACCGCCTGTTTGGACAAGGGCTTCTTCTATTGCGTCGGCCATGGCATCGACCCGGCGCTGCTGGCGCGGGTCTTCGCGCAGAGCGCGGCCTTCTTTGCCCAGCCGATGGACCGCAAGATGGAACGGGCGATGGCGCTTTCGAAGGCCAATCGCGGCTATGAGCCGCTGCGCGGCCAGACGCTGGAACCGGATTCGCCGCCCGACCTCAAGGAAGGCTATTATATCGGCGCGGAAGTGGCGGCGGACGATGAACGGGCGCAGAAATTCTTCAACACCGGCCCCAATGTCTGGCCCGAAGACCTGCCCGACTTCCGCGCCACGATGGAGGAATATTATGCGGCGATGCGCAGCCTGATAGCGGTGCTGCTGGAAGGGCTGGCGCTGTCGCTGGGGCTGGATGCGGACTATTTCGCGGATTTCCAGACCTCACCCATCGCGACGCTGCGGCTGCTCCATTATCCCGCGCAGGAAGCCAATCCGCATCCCGATGAAAAGGGCTGCGGCGCGCATACCGATTTCGGCGCCATCACGGTGCTGATGCAGGACGGGGTCGGCGGGCTGGAAGTGTGGGACCATGACGGCGCGCGCTGGCTGGCGGCCCGGCCGCTGGACGGATCCTTCATCATCAACCTGGGCGACATGATGGCGCGCTGGACCAACGGCCGCTATCGCTCCACCATCCACCGCGTCATCAACCGGTCCGGCCGGGAACGCTATTCGGTGCCCTTCTTCTTTTCCGGCAACCCCGAACATCGGATCGCGTGCATCCCATCCTGCCTGCCCGCCGGCGGAGCGCCCCAATATGCCCCGATCACGGTGGAAGGGCATATGCGCGAACGCTATTCGGCGACCTACAAGAAGGATTTCGGATAGTTTAGTAGGTCTTGGTTAATTTGACCCTGCCGTCGAACGTTGAACTGTTGTGGTAGATGCCTCACTTCGCTTGGCATTTAATGATGCGGAGTGGCACCACCGTGGTGCGCGAAGGAGGAGCATATGGCGAATGCGCGCATGCTGTCGATCAACTTGATAAAGTGATGTTTCTAAGTTTGGGGGAGTGATTGAGCAGGCGGGAGCGTCGATGCCTTTCGGGTGGCGAGGTGATACTTTGACTTTCCTCTGTGCCTTGACGTCGAAGCTGCCTCCCCCCTGTCGGAAGGCAGTGCAACGATTGAAGGTGCTATGAAGAGAAGGTTGTCGCGGGGGGGGGGGCGTTGCCGGGATTTCGGCTCTAGCGGTGACCCATTGGGTAACGCTGTATGTAAGACGTTACGCGGGGTTCGTTTCAGAGCCGATATTTAACCAGCGAGGAACTAAAGTCTTGAACGAGGAAGGGGGGATATCTGAAAGGCGAGAAAGTGAGAGTGGACTGCGTTTATATGTTTTTCCGTGTCTGCAGAAGATGGTACTATTGCCAATGAAATTGAATAGCATCGAAATCGAGATGAACAAGCGTGATGGCCCGCCAACTGAAAATTCGTGAATGGCTGTGGCGCCCGATGTATGCGCGCTTTTGGTGGAGTGCGGTCCCGCTGTACTGGGGCGGTTTATTTGCGTCCTCGCGCGTAGAATTCCTTGCTGATTTTTACGGTTCGGCTCTCGCGGGATTCATTAATGTTTTTTTCTTCCCGCCGATCGTAGCTATAGTTCTGTCGTACGGCTTTTTTAAAGCATGGCTGGCGGCAGGACATTTTGAAATGGATGATGAAACAGAAGAGTATTGGGAACGTAGTCCAATGCGCAATAGCCCTTCTGGCATGCTGCGTGAGTTCGATCCGCTAGACCCCGCCTCAGGCTCTAACTGGATTGGGAGTCCGTTGAATCCGTCGCACCCATTTTATGTTATTCGGCCCCGTCATTCTTCTTGAATGACGGATTTCCGTCGAAGGGGCCATTCATCAGATCGGTCGAGAACCTGCCGCTGTTGAGAAGTGAGCTTTGCTCATTAGACGTTACAGGAGCCATTAAATCGGCTGTTCCCCGAGCGCTGTCCGCGTCGCCGAGATACCTGTTCCGCAGCCCATTCGGCCCAAGGATTTCTGTCGCCAGGCGGTGGGAGAATGCTTCAGCTGGATTAGCTGATCTGGCGGCTGATCGCTCGGCATTCGCCAGAGCTTGTCGTACGTCAAAGTTCACAACGTTGAGCTGGGCACTTGCGATTTCGCTAGTCGATCCTGCCTCCTGACTCGAAATACCCAGCGACCCGCCAGCTTGACCGAACGCTGCTCCACCTTGTCTCGACCTGTTGGTCCGGCCTGCTTTTGCACTTGTCCCTCCTGACACTTCTCCGTTCACAGATATTTGAAATGCGTTCTGATCCTGCGCTGTCCTTGCGATTGCACGTTCCCACCCAGTCTGAGCCATAACAGCTTGCACATCTCGCTGAAGTGTGTCCGCCACCTGGGGTTTCAGGCGCCAGTTGCCCTTGCGGTCCATCTCGAACCCGCCGCGCAGCCAGTTGGCCATCGCCGCCTTGCCCTCGTCGCCGCCGCCCATGAAATGTTCGATCGTGTCGGGGCCGGCCTGTTTGCCGGCCTCGAACCTCGTGCTGCTGTCGTTCCGTGCCGATTTCTCGAACCCTGCGCTGCTGGAGACGAGAAGATCATTATGCGCGAGACTGAAGCGTGCATGGCCGCCATTGGCGACAGCGCCAAGCTGACTCTCGTTGAGAAGTCCAGCCTTCCACATCTGGGCCGCCGTCGCCGGTGTCAGGTTGAGGCTGAAATCACCATTTTGATCCATCGCTATCTGCCGCTTGGTCATCTCAATGCCGTTGTCCTTGAGCATCGATTGCACGCGTGACAGGCGTTCCTTGTCGACAATGCTGGTCATTCTGGCATTGCGCGCGCGATCAGCCACGCCTTCGGCGCCGCCCTCAGCCATGTCGACCTGGTTTCCGGCACCGTCTGACAGAGCTCGGATGAAGCTGTCGAGGCGGGCTGCCTCACGCGTCGACATGCCGGCGGCGCCAGCACCTTCCGCAAAGCCGAAATTCTCAGATTGGCGTCGTTGCTCGCCGATCCGGGCTGCGCCACGTGTGCCATCATGGCCGACCTCGCGTTGCGCATCGAGCTTGCCTGAGCGTTCGGCAAAATCATAACCGGCGGCCTCGCGCGTGCGCCCGTAGACGCTCGTGCCTTCGCGGGCCGCTTCAGCCGTCGCCCCGTCGGCGGTGCCGACCTCGCTCGCCGCCCGGTAGGTTTCAAGGGCATGCATGACCTGCGCTTCGCTGCGTCTAGTTGCGCGGGAGAGTTGGGAAATGGCGGTTGAGCGCGCCTCGCCGGAGAGGGCGTTGATGAAGGAGATGCGGCGGTTCATTTCATCCACCGGCACGCCAAGCATCCTTGCTGCGAACCGCTGTCCCTCGTTCCCGCCAGTCCGCCGAGCCTGTTCGGTCGCGACATTGCCCCGCTCGACGGCGGAAACCTGATCGCCCGCATAGTCGCGGCGGCCTTCCATCGCGCCGACCTGCGTTTGCGCGCCGGTAAGCTCATTCCGGAGCATCTCCTCTTGGGAGAAACTGTTGGCGATGAGCTTGGCAAAGGTCGGATCGGCATGGGCCTGTGAGATCAGTCCGCTGGCCTTGAGCGCCGCATCTTCAGGGGAATAGCCTGCGCGCTCGAAATGCCGGCTCGCGCCCTGCATCATCATGTCGTAGGCGCGGGTGTCGCCGAAGGCGCGCCACTGGACGAGGTTCTGGGTGAAGGCGGCAAAGGCCTTCTCGCCGCCCTGACCCGATCCGAAATAGCCTGTGCCCAGCTTCCTCAGCGCGTCCTTTTCCGCGAAATTGTGGATGGCGCCCGTGGCGGCTGCCGCCTGGACCGCGCCTTTGACCGATGGATCGGCGAGGTCGCGGCCGGCGAGCGCTGGTGCGAGCCCGCCAAGTTCTCGGCCGGCGTCGATCCCGCCGAGCCCTAGCGCGGCCTGACCTGGAACGCCCCCATGCGCGCCTTCGACGGCGCCGGCGGCGCCGAAGCTGCGCGTGGCGCCAAAGCTGGACCGCGCGCCGAAATCCCCGAATGAGGATGAGGCGCTGCGGCGGGTGCCCGTGCCGGCGGCAGACGCCTGGGCCTCGAGTGCCGATGCGTAGCCTTCCGATGTGGAGACCGTCGCCGCTGCGGTGGATGCCTGCGCCGTTACGCCCAGCGATCCGCTCGTGAAGGACGAGAAAACATTGCCCGAGAAGCGGAACACCGTGAACACGAAGGCGCCTGCGAGCCCGGCGCCAGCGGTGCGGAAGCTGCCGAATATGGCGAGCGCTTTCATGGCGGAGAAAGGGGCTAGCATCCAGGCATTGGCGGCCAGATGATTGGCCCGCATCTCCGCCAGCGTCGCGGTGGCCCGCCCAAGGGTCAGCTGGTAGATGCCGGCGTCGATCACGCCCCACAGCGCTACGAAGACGAAAAGTCCCAGCGCAAAGCTCGCGACCCGCAGATTGATTGGCGTGAGGATGAAGAGAAGCGCGACCGGCACCATGAAGAGCATGATCCCGAAGACAACGGCGCGGATCGTCGGGAACCATTCATTCGCGGTCGACATGGTCGCAAGCCCGCTCGATACGACAGCCCGGTTGGCCATCACGCGCGAGGCCGTCGCCGGGCTGTCCTCGAAGAGAACATCGCCCACGCTATGCCCAAGCAGGATGTTAGTGAGGAAGGCCTGGGCGGTGAGCGGGGCGCCCATCATCATGTCGCCCATTTCGCCCAGATTGCCGCGGCAGCGCGCGAGTTGATCCGCTTTTGCAATATCGTAGCCGGTGCGGGCGCAGACTTGGGCCGAATAGCTTTCAAAGATGGCGGGATCGGACAGGCGATCGGCGATGTGCTCCCAGGCCTCCTGACAGCTGACCGTCGTGCCGCCCTTGTCCGAGGCTGTGAAGACAGTGCTGAACGTCGATAGCCCGGCCATGGCAGCAAAGGCGGTAGGGAGGGCGGTGCTGGCGCGGAAGAGCTGGTCATCGTCAACGCCATAGGCCGGCGACACGCGCGCAACTGGGTAGCATTGGCGGACATAGTCCTTGACCGTTGCATCGAGGAAGCTGTCGGTCATGGGGCCGCGCGGCGAGACGGCGTTCAGGAACAGATCGAAGGCATGGCCGCCCGCGCCGAACTCGAGCTTGGCATGAGGATCGAGCGTATTGTCGTCGATCGTCTCGGCCAGCGCCCGTTCCATCATGTTGGTGACGCCGGCAACCAACACGATGAGGTTGGGAACGTCTCCCACCGGCTGGTAGGCGTTGCGGACGCGGTCATAGACATGGACCGTGCCGGTGGTTGCGACCAGGCCGACGAAGAGGCCGATCCCCACCAGCATCTGGAAGCCGAAGGCGACAAGACCCATGCCCGTGCCGCGGACCATGGCGAGCACCGCGCCCAGTGCCATGCCGACCACCGCCACGATCAGTACCAGCGTCTCGTAGCGCGGGTCGGCAAAGATCATCGAGACGAGGCGAAAGGCATCGACCGTCTCGGCAAAGCCGTCATAGCTGTGGAAACTGGCTTCCAGAGCAAGGGCCGGCTCAGCGAGGGCAAGGCTGGTCAGGATCGCAAAGAGGCGAACGACAAGGCGCATGGGAAAGGCTCCCCTTTAGCGATTGCGGTTTGTGGCGGTGCCGGCGGCGTCGCGGGCGTCCCGGTCGCGCTGGCGGACGAGACCGGCATAGTTGGTTGAGAGATTGGCTTGGTTGAGGGCGGCTATATAGGATTGGCGCATCTGCGAGCGCTGCCGCAGCACTTCTTCGCGCAGATCGCGAAGCTGCTCTATCCCTTTGGTGAGGATCCGCGTCTGGCAGATATTGGCGTTGCTGCTGTCCGCCGCGCCCGCCGCATTGGTGCCGCGCTCGGCGTTGGTCAGCGCGAAATCGATGCTTCGCGTGAGGTCATTCAGCATCTGATAGGCAAGAGTCAGCGCTACCAGTTCGTCGGTGTCCGCGATGACCGAGTCCACCACATCCTGGCGGACGCCCCACTCCAACATGCGATAGACAGGGAGGGTCCGGACGTTGGCGACAAACTGGCGTTCTTCGGCCGTCAGCGCGGCGCGTGTCCGGATTTTCTCGGCGATCGCTGTCATGCGTTCCCGCGTAAGGGTAAGCGCGCCCTTGGCTCCGTCGCGCGTGCAGTCGGCGCTGGTGGCAGGGATGCCAAGCGCACGCCGCATGACGCGGCCGCTCAGGAAGTCGTCGGAGGATTCGCTATCTTGGCCGGCGCAGGCCGGAATGGCAGAGAAAAGCGGCACCTTGTCGGTCGCGTCCCAGCGCATATAGACGTCGCCCACCCGCGCGCGCATGACGGCGGCCCAGTCCGCCGCGCCGACCCGGTTTGCGGCGTGAGAGATGAGCGATCCGGTCCTGAATATCTCCGTCACCTCAGCCGGGCAGTTGGCGAGCGCATCGCGCAGATCCTCGGTCGGATTATTGCCATTCGACTGGATTTTCTCGCGACTTTGCTGATAGCTTTTGGCATAGCCTTCCTTGACCGATTTGTAGCCGGTCATCTCCTCGATGATGCCGGACATATTGTCGTCGCCCTTGGCGATCTGGACCATGCGGTTGGCGAGGCGGCAATCATTCACTTGAATTGAGTTCAGGTAATTGGTGGCCGCCTCCATCTTTGAAATGATGTTTCCCATCTTCTCATCGAGCGTTTCGAGAAGATATTGGAAGGCGACGGCAGGCGCTGCCTGAAGAATAGTCTCGAGCTTCTCGACGAGATAGTCGGGATCGAGAAAGGACATGCCGCCAAGAAACATGTCGATGCCGCCGCAGCCTGCCTTCACCTTGGGGAGCGTCAGGCTCATCAGATAGTCGTTATGGACGTCGATCCGGCCCGACATGCCGCCGGCGGTGACATAGCCGCGCGTTTGATCCTCAAAGCTGCCCGGGCTGGTATAGGTGACATTGTCGAACCAATGCTCCGCCCAGCTCTGGGCTTGCGCGGGGGCGGGCGTCATGCCGCAGCTGGCAGCGCAGAGCGTGAGAAAGGCGGCGAACCGGCGAAAGAGCGCCTTGGTCTTCAGGCGCGAACGACAGGGGGTGGGGGCGTGGTGCATGGCGGGCTCCAATAGGGTGACGGATCAGGATCGACTGCGCCCGCCATTGCTCAGCCTTTCCGACGATGGGTGGATGGGGAGGACGCCGGCACACCGACGATCCCGGTGAACTTGGACATGGCGCGGACCCCTACGGCCACTCGCACGCCCGTCTGCATCTTTGCCGCTAGGTAGAGATTGCGGCTGATGTTGACCGCATGATCGGTGCCGATCGCGACCGGGATGATGCGATTGGGGTCTGCCAGTGGTCGGACCCATGCAACCGGGTGCCCGATCCAGGGGAGACCGAGGCGGCCCGAGCGGATCATTGCCTCGTCTGTCGAAATCGTCCGGATGGTCCAGCCATGGCGGACCTTCATCGAGCCAAGCTTGGTCCAGAGATCGCTGCAGGGGAGGCAGCCGGGTGCCGTGCTCATTTCGACCACATAGGCGGCGGCCTGGCCTCGCAGAGTCGCTTCGAAGTCCGGAGGATAGACGCTGGTGCGCGGAACGCGATCGAGCCAGCCTTTCATGGCCTGCTCGGTGTTGACCGGATGGACTGCAGCGCGCGCGGCTTCGGCTCGGCTCGGCGGCCCCGCGGCACTCACTGGGTTAGCGACCGCAGGCATCGCAGCTGCCAATGTCATGATGGCTGATCTCATGGCTTGGCGCCCTGGCTGACGGCCGGGTCACTGGCCGCGACCGGACCGTTGGCGAGCGCATCGAAGAAGCCATTCTCTTCGCCTGCCCCGGTCAGAAATTGCTCGGGACGAATGTCGCCGGAGAGCAGTTTCACGGCCTGATAGGCAGTCTGGATGAGATTGGGATAGGCCTCGACGCCATTGGCGATCACCATGCGCTGGGACGAACCGCGGCGGATCACCATGGTGGTTGGCGTGACCTCGACCCCAAAGCGGCTGGAAAGCTCAGGTTTGCGATCGAGATCCTGACTACTGACCTGCCAGCCCATCTCCTCCTGGAAGCGCTGGAGGATCGGCCATTGTACGCGGCAATAGCCACAGCTGGCTCGTGAGAACATGATGAGCGCGAACTCGCCCCCCTTGGACCGGAGATAGGCACGGCGGGTGGCGTCTTTCTGCGCTCCCATGGCGTCGCGCGCGTCGCCCACCACCGGATAGGCGGAGCGGGCGCTCAGTTCTGGTTGGGTGAGCATGGCGAGCTGGGTAACCCCGGCAAAAGCGCGGGCCTTGCGCCTGGCGAAATCCTGGAGCCGCCAGAAATCGGCGACAGCATCGACCGTCAGCACAGTCGCGGCATAGTCGCGCTGCTCGGTGATGAGCTTGGCGATCCGGGGCGGGCTCCATCTGGCGAGCTCTGTCATCGGCGGGATGACGGGCGCGGGCGGCAATTGATCCTCGCCCGCTTCGCCGGGGTCCGCGGGCTTGGGGGCATACCACCAATAGCCGAGCTTGGAGCCGCTGTCGGGTTGCGCGTCTGCCGATGCGGTGGCGGCCGCAAGCGCGATCGCGGCAGCGGCGATGCCCCGCCTCACAGCACCCGCTCCATGCGGGTCAGGCGTTCGATCCGCACTGGGCCAAAGTACCGGCTGTCAAAGCCTTCGGGATGGTCGGAGCCCACATAAACAAAGCCGGCTGGAATGTTCCGATTTCCCCAGCGCAGATGATCGAGGCGCTGGCCATTGCGGCCCATAGGGCGGCTGATTCCCAGCAGGCGGTCACCGCAATAATAGCTGCTGTTCGTCACCTTGCCATCGAAGACCGAATGGCGCTCGACCTCGCGCAGGCGCTCGCCCGGCATGCACATCGCCCGCTTGGTGACGCTGACGGGCTGGGGGCCGGCTATCGGATGGGACAGCGCGAACATGACAAGGTCGCCCTTGTGGATTGCCCCCGGCGCCGCGCGCACGGCCCAGGCGTCGATCGACGGGCTCATCACGATGGTCAAGGCTGGGATCGCCTGCCAGGTGATCGTCGCCAGCGGCACGGTGATACCCAGCGCGAGCCAGAAGCGTCTGGGACGTGCCTTGTGATCGCCGACCGCGCCGCCCAGCGCCAGAGCGGCTTCGCGCGGGAGCGTCTTCAATCCGTGGGAAAGCCGGTTAGCGGCCAGCCAGACGAGCCGAAGCATCGCGCACCTCCTCCTTGCCGCCGAGGCGGGCATATTCATCCAGCAAGCCAGAAAGCGCGGCGTCGCCGAGCACGAGATGGGCGGCACGAGGCGCGGTTTCGTCCTCCCGTTCGCAATAGGGCTGGGTCGGATCGCCCGGCACCATGGCGAGGGCGGGCACACGGGCTATGCCATGCTGACGGAAGAGGATCGGATCGATCACCACCTGGACGTTGCGCATCGTGCAGGCCGGCCCCTCGCATCCGGGATCGACGCGCAGCATCCTTGCCGTAAGCTCTGCCATCGGACCAATCTTCGTGAGACCTCCGGGTACGCCGCGAAAGGCGATGACCCCGCCGACCCGTTCGAGCTGTCCTGCGTAGGTTCGCAACGTCTCGATTGGCATGGACGAGGAAGCGAACAGCAGCGGCACCCAGGCCTTGGCCGATGCGTTCGAAGCGGGGGGTGCTGGCGTCGGAGCGCCATCAGGCGGTGCCAGGCCCAGCGCCTGATGAAGCCGGGCACTCATGGCCTGTTGCTCCGTCGCGAGCGCATTGGCTGCCTGGATTTGCGCTGCGCGTGCCTGCGCCTCCATCCGCGGATCGACCCGCCGTTTGCCCATGGCCTCGAAGGCACGTCGTTTGAGATCCGAAGAGGGGGCAGGGAGCGTGTCAGGCCCGGCGTGTATCGCTGGATTAGCGCTGGCCTTGGCTTGCCGAAGCTGTTCCATGGCGGACGTCCCTTGGTCTGCCGGTTGAGCCTCCCGTGCCTGCCCTGGCGCTGCGCCCATAAGCGCGAACGCAAGCATGAGCGGGGCCATATGGCTGTCAGGGATTGACGGTGCGCAGATAGGCATCGACCTTCTCCTCCATATCTTGTCGGATGTCGGACTGGGCGCGCGCCTCGATCTCCGCATAATATTGCGAGAGATCCATTCGGCTGAAATCGAGCGCCTGGAATTCTTCAGCGGTAAAGCCCCGGCAATAGGGCTGCTTGGGTGTTCCCCATCCCATGGCGTTGAAGGCGCTGAGCTGCGGTCGGCCCTGCTCCTGGATGATGCGGCCAAGCTTGGTGTTGAAGCAGCAATGGCCGCGGGCCTTCTGGATGCAGATGCCAAGGATCGAGGAGGAGCAATAAGTGCCGACCTCGTGGCACATCCCCGAACCACGCAGCATGCCGGTTTCCATATCCTGTTGGTCACAGCCCTGGAGCAGCACCTCCATCATGAAGTTGATGGCAAGGCTGATTGCGATCGAGGTGGGATCGAGCCCGACGATGATCGCGTTGGCGCCGGCACTGGCCGCCTGGCCCGCCGTCGCGCCCGCCTTGAAGGCGAGATAGGCGGCCTTGGCGCCGGTGAACACGCCCTTAGCGATCGCGATCTTGGTCGTGATCGAGCTGATCGAACCGCCCATGCCGTCCTTGACGATCTTGTCCCGATCCTTGCAGCAATTCTGGAAGGTGACGCTGGCGCCAGGCGGACGGCAGCGCAGCGCCCGGCCGCCAAATATCTCGATCGTGCCGAGGCAGTTGCCATCGGCGTCGACCGGGCCGTCATTGTCCGGTCCCGCGTCATCGACCAGAAGCTCATCCTCGACCGGATTGAGCGCGGTGTCGATGCAGGCGACGGGCGAGCAGGTCGGTGTTCCGCCTGCTGCTGGCACCAGGCATTGATGATCGGCCCCCAGCGGGCAGCTATAGGCGCCTGCGGCGTCGACCACGCAGGGTATTTGCTGGATCGGGCACTGCGTCGCGCCGCCAGCCATGGTGACGCAGCTCGCCATCTCGCCTTCGTCAGCCGCATCGCCATTGCCGTTCAAATCAGCGGCGCAGAGCTGGGCCGCCGATGCCGGCCCAGGAATGGTGACTGCAACGAGCGCGGCGCTCAGCAGTCCGAATATGATCCGTTGTCTCATGGCGTCCCCGCAGTGCAGGCAAGGTCGGAGCCGGCGAGGCGCACGGTCTGCATCATGACGGCGGCTTCAGGGAAATCGTCGAGGCAGCCGCAGGCGGTGACCAGTTCCTCCCCTTCGCCCAAGGGGCAGACATTGTCCGCGGTGCAGCTATGATAGAAACTGTTCCAGCCGGCCGGATCATTTTGGCTAGCCCCGACCACACCGGAGATAGCGACGTCGCTGTTCGCCCTGGGCGCACGGGTCTTGCAGATCGGCTCGCAGGCCGGAACCGTCCCGCGATCGGGCAGGGAAAATGCCCGCGTCGAGGTCGAGATCGTTCCGTCGCTCGACAGGGTGCGATCAGCGAGCAGGGTTTCGGTCGAATGGTCAATGATATAGGCGCTGCGCGACAGATCGGGCGCGCTGAGCTCACCGCTATCAATCAGGCATTTATAGCGGCGGTCCCGCTCGAAAAAGTCGCGGCTATACTGGAACGTGCAATGGCCCGTACCGATTAGACGGGTCTGGGCGAGGGGTTTGAGACCTGTATTCACGCCATTGGCGAAGGTCGTGACGCCGTCGACGCTCTCGCTGTCCAGCCTGCACGCCGCGTCCTGGGCATAGCCTGCGCAGAGATCCACCAGCCGTTCGGAAACCTCGCAGGCCGTATCGACCTGAACCTCGACAGTGACATAGCCCCAATTGCCATCGCCCCCGGCTCGCACCCGCGCGCCGACCGTCATGGCGCCGGCGCGCAGCTGGGGCGTGATGTCGATGGCGGTGCGATTATAATAGGGATCGCCGCTGATCCGGCAGTCACCAGATGGCAGGGCCTCACCGGTCCAGGGGCGCTTCCCGGCATAGCCGACGATCTGGCCGTTGACCCGTGCCTGGACCCAGTCGTCCGCGCCCATTTCCACGATCCGGGCGGAGACGATGCGTGCCGGCGCGATTGGGTCGAAGGTGGCTGTATGAATGGGCGGAACGCTGCCGCAGGTGCCGGAACCGCGGATCTGATAGCGACGGCAGCCGGTGCCGCAGGCGGTGGAGGTCACCGTTCCGGCAACGCCCAATATGTCGTCATAGTCCCAGGATTTGACGCTGATCTCCCGATCGATCGAGCAGCTCCGCGTGACCTCGGCCTTGCCGGTCGCCGACGCCGAACCGGCCAGCGCCTGAAAGACGCTGCTTGCCTGCGCGCTCGCACTGGCGTCCCCGCTGATCGCGGTTGGATCGGCGCGATAGCTGGTCGAAGATAGAGAAGGCGACGCGGTACAGGCCGTCGTCTGGGCGCCGACATAACGGATGACAGGCCCTTCGATGCTTGCCTGCGCCACCCCGATCCGGGGATCGGCCGTGGTGAGCGCGCCGATGATGCCCCCGCCCAAATCCTTGAGGACAGAATTGAGGTTGCCGAGCACCAGGTTGCTGCCGCAACTCGCATTGACGCAATAGCAGGCGGAGAGGTCGGTCAGCGGCACCTGGGTAAGCTTGAGGTTGCCGGACGACGCGACATCCCATTGGAAGGGGGTGCAGTTGTTCCAGCTGCCAGGGTCGCAGGAGACGATGCCGTTCGCGCAGATACCCGAGACCGGGACGGGAAGGGTCAAATTTTGATCGAAGCTGCCGTCGAGATCGCTGTCGCGCGCTATGCTCAAATGGGTGATGTCGCCGGTCGTGCCGGGCTGGACCAGCAGCTCCAGCATCGTCGCGCTCTTCTGGCAGGCCAGGCTGGTAGTGAAGGTGCGGCTGTTGTCGACGGTGCTGATCGCCTCACCTGACAGACCTGGATTGACGTAATTGCTGGTGATCGCGTCGCTGTCGCTCGACTTCGTCCGCGATGCAGCCGTCGCGGCGCGCGCGCGGGCCTCCATATCCTGCGCTTGGGTACCTTGCGGCGCGAGCGCCACGCTGCCCATGAAGATGAGGATCATGTTCTTCATCGGAAGCCTCCGGGCGAACTCGAAATTTCCGCAGGGGGCAGACGAAAGGCCTGTCCGCTGGCTTTCACGCGGGCGCAGGCACGGCCTTTTAAAGGTGGTCAGCACGGCCGATGTCGGATCAGGCGCTAGAGAGGGGGGGCACCCGATCCGAGCAGGGGGCTCACCGACCGTGCTGACCTTTCCCACGCTTGGGCCCGATCTGGCGGTTATCGGGCGCGCGAGGGAAATGGGGGTTGGAGCGACGCTGTGGAAGAACGGCGTCGCCCCGCCCTCGCCGCGATCGAACGTGCCGGCATGGCCTAGGCGGGCAGACCATCCGGAATGCTCGTTGATCGCTACGGGGGATGGGGGAGGTATCTGGCTCACGGGGTGGATACTCCCGCGCAGCAGATCACTTTTTCAAAAGACATGAACTGGGCATTGTCCTTGCCGGGCGCATGTTTGCCGCTCGACCAGAGGGCGCCGGGACGCCCGATATTGACGCATTTGCCGCCTTTGACCGGCTCCATGATCTGGAGCTTGTAACGGCTCTTGGTCCAGATGGGCTGCGCCTTGAAGGAGCAGCCGTCAGCCGAACTGATAGTGAGCGCGCCAAGACGGCCCATCAGATAAGTCCCGCGCGCGGCAAGCCCTGCCCAGGCCTCGACGCTGTCACCAAAATGGATGTCGCCCGCGACCGGATAGGTGGCGCCCCAGCTGCCCATGCACCAGAAAAGCGGATCGAGCACTTTGCCGGCCGCCGCCGCGGCGCTGTCGGCCATGCAGGCAAGGCCGGCTGCGGGGTTGCCGAAGAGAATGCCCTCGGGCTGGATGATCGCGCCCAGCGTCCCCGACTGCCAGGTCGGCAGCACCTCGGTGATCATCGCCACATCGAACCCGTCGTCCTCGATGCAGGGCAGGTCGGTGAACATGTCGAGCATCTTCCAGACCGGCGAGATATAATAATGCATCTGCGCGAACATTTTCTGGCTGTTTGTGCCATCGGCGATCGACGACTGACTGCCCTGGAGCTTGCCGCCGGTTGGCAGGAGATCTGCGCCGAGCGCCATCATGCAGCCGGGCTCGGTCACCACATCGATCATGCGATTGGGCGACCAGAAGCTGACCTTCACGCCGAACCAGAAGGTGGCGCCCTTGCGGCAGGCGCATAGCGGCTTGGAGGCTGACTGGGCGTCCAGTTCCTTGTCGAGCTTGTCGAAACTTCCGACCCGAACGCCGCCGATGGTGATCGGGAAGATGCAGGTCCAGCGCACTTTGGTCAGCGGATTGAAGATGGTGCCGGCCTCGCATTTGGAGGCCCGCGCGGGCGCACTGGCAGAGCCGAGCGCAAGCGCGAGAGAGAGGGCGGCGGCACGTAGGAGGGGCTGGCACTTCATGGCCGGGCGCTCCGAGCTGCGGGACGCTCCGGCGCATATTCGTAAAGGACGAGCTTCTTCCCTTCCTGCGCGACGATGACCGGCGCGACGGTAAGCCCGAGCCTTTCCTTTACGCGCTCCTCCAGGATGAAAAGCGGGCGGCCGGTGCGTTCGGAGAGTTCAAGCGCATCGCCAGCGGTCAGCAGGATGAAATCGGTGAAGCGCGCGGCCTTCAGCGCCCAGGCAAGATCGCGCGGATGGACAATGATGAGGCGCTGGAGCAGCGAGACATATTCGAGGGGATTGAAGGTGAAGCCCTTGGGATAAAGGACACGGCCGTCAGGCAGACGGATATCCTCATCGACCGTGTAGAAGGGAATGATGGTCCGGGTCCGATCGGCCGGAGCTGGTCCCAGCGACGCAGCCTTGAGCGCCGACCATTTGGCGCGAGGGCCGAACTTCGCCGCCATGTGAGGCGCATTGGCGACCCGTGCCTCGATCTCGCTCATCGCGTCAGGCTCAGCGATCGGCCAGGTGCGGCCAATCGTCGAGGTCGCGCCCTGTGCCTGCTGGCAGGCGAGGCCCAGCATGAGGGCACCGAGAAGCGCGTGGCGCGCGCGAGCGGGGAAGCGGGTTTCAGTGGACATGACGCTTCGCCCACCATGGCTTGCCCTCGTCATCACGCTCCCCGCGCACAGCGACGATCAGCGCGGCGAGACCGAGCACACCTGTCACACCGAGGAACAGGCGGAGGGATGTGGGCAGTGGATCCGATGCCTGCAGCACCAGCACCGTCTGGATCAGCAACAGGAGATGGGTGCCGAGCAGCAGGCGGACCGGACCATGGGCGGGGGAAGAGGTGAGGATCCCGCTCATTGGCCGCGCCGCCAGCGGGTGAAATGATCGAGGCCGCGATCGAAGGCACCGGTGAGGCCGATGAGCAGCATGCCGCTCGCAAAGCAGCCGGCCGACACCATGATGGCGGCGCGCAGGACCATGGCGGCAGGTTGGTGGAGGGCGAGGCCGGCGCAGAGGATGAGCGCGCCCATCATCAAGGTTTCGATCGTCACGAGCCGGAAGCGCCAGAACAGGGCCTGGTGCTGGGCGAGGCTCGCGGCGCGCGCTTCGATCAAAGCTTCGATCGTCGGATCGAGATCGAGGTCCAGCTGTGGGCCTGTAGGCTTAGTGTGCGGTTGCTGGGCGGGAGGATTTCGCATCATGAGAGCTCCTGCGACGGGTAGGATCTTGGCGCGCCGAGCAGCTCCGCGGGGTCGACGCCGGCGAGATCGCAGACCGCTTCGAGCGGCGAGAGGCCGGCGCGCAGGCGCGCTTCGAACGCGGCTACCTCCTGGGGTGCTGAGGTGTTGATCCAGTAAGAAAAGGGATCGACGACCAGACGGGCGATGCCGAGGCCGAGCGGCGAGTCGATGAAAACCTCGGAATAATGCGGCTTGTTGTTCCGGACCGACTTCAGGAGATCGAGGACGAAGCCTGAGTAATCCAGGATCTTGTTCTCGACCGCGCGTTCATAGGTGGAGCCCTGAAGCAGGAAGCGGGTAGCGGCATTTTCCAGGATCACCTGCCCTGTGCCGCCGAACAGCAGCAGATCGTTCATCGACTGGAGGACGACCCCGAAGCTCCCCTGATATTTGCGCGCGCGCCTGTAGCCCTGGCCGAACACTTCGGCGAGGCGGGAGAGATCCTGGCCATCGGTTCGGGTCATGAACTGGGCGGCTTCATCGCACAGGACAAATCTCGGTCGGTCCCGGGCGGAGAGGTAAAGCTCCTGGCTCACCGCATTCACGACCACCATGACGATGACGTTGAAGAGGTCCGGCATGGCTTTCAGGCGTTCGAGTTCAAGCACGACAAATTCGTCGGCCGAGATGTCGAAGGTGGAGGGCCCGTTGAAGAAATGGCCATAGGCGCCCGAACTGCCGAAATCGCGCAGGTTGAAGGCGAGCTCACGCGCAACGGGGACGAGATGGTCGACCTTGTCGAGATCGCTTATGGCATCGGCTGGATAGGCACCGAGCCAATCCCGCACCGCATCGATCCCCGCTTCCGCGCGCCCGCTGTCGATCGTCCACTGGACGGCGGATTTGAGCAAATTCCATTCGGACGTCGTGACGCCCTTGCGGGTCGCGGCATTGGCCATTTCAGCGACGATCGCAACGGCCATGGAGATGGCTGACTGGCGATCATCGCCATCGAGCGCAAAGCCCATGTCGAAGGGATTGAGGACCAGCGCTTCCTCGCCAATGTCGATATAGCGGCCCGAGCAAAGGGTGCAGAGCTTCCGGTAGCTGCCGCCGATATCGATGATGCGGATGAGCGCGCCCTGCGCATAATATTGCAGGCAGAGATTGTTGAGGAGGAAGCTCTTGCCCGCGCCGCTCTCGGCCGAGACGATGAAGTTATAATTGTTGATACGCGGGTCGAAGAGATCGAGCGTGATGAGCTGGCCCTTGCGCCCGACATAGAGAAGGGCAGGCCGCCCGCCGCCACGAAAGTCGGTCTGGACAGGCGCCAGCAATGCGGCCGCCTTGGCCGGCATGGGAAGATCGCGCTCCAGCATCCGCAGCGTCCGGCGCTCAGGGTAGAAGCCGAAGGGCAGGCTCATAGGCAGCAGGATGGGATTGAGATAGCTCTCCTCCTGCATCATCCATGGCAGCGGCTCGCTTTCCCAAAGGCGCTTGGCGCGGGCGGCCATTTCACGGGCCTGTGCGCTGTCGCGGCCGAAGACCCAGACGGTTGGGATGACCGAGACGAAGCGGCTGTTGCCCGCTTCATCGAGCACCCAGCCAATCTCCTCGATCTGCTTTCCGACCTCGACGGCAAAGCTTCCGGCCGCCTTTTGCGCGGAAAGGATCTGCGCGCGCTTGTGGATCTCGAAAGCCGAGTGATCGAAGAGGATGTTGAGCGTATAGAGGAAGGGGCCGCCAATCTGGTCGCTATCCTCGGCCGCGCCGCGCATGCCTCCGAGCAGCCGGTTGCAGCGCTCGGCCGTAACCCGGCGAGCTGGTGATTTGGGCGTCAGGCAGCGAGCCACCTGATTGCCAAAATAAAGCTCCGGGCCATCGAACAGCAGGTCCGGGCCTGCATCGATGATCTGTTTGCGCACCGGGCGCGCGGGATGGTCAGGGGCGCCCGTGGCAAAGACGCCCGGAGCCGGATCGAAGGCGCCGTTGAAGATGCGGCGATAGAAACTCACTAGCGCTTCAGGCGCCATGCGCACGATCCCGAGCTTGGAGAGCTGCTCCTCGATCTGGCGGCGCAGGTCCGCGCCCAGCGGGGTGCGCGATTTGATTGCGAGCAGCACGCGGAAGTTACGGACGGGAATGCCATGAAGGGCTGGGAGTCCTTCGGTTCCATGGCGCAGATATTGTGCCGTGCGCCGGGCCGATGCCTGGACGAGTGGATCGGGCCGGGATTTAAGATCGAGATAGGCATCGAGCGCCTGGTCGATCAGCGGATCGGCAAAGCAGTGGAGCTGGACCACGGTGCCGGTGCCGAACTGGATGTTGAGAAGGCCGAGCAGCGCCTGATGCACATGGGCGAAGAGATAGGCCGACGGCACCAGCTCCCAGGCCTGACCCCAGCCATCGTCGATGGTGAGGAAGGCTTCCTCTTCCTCGACCCAGCTCACCATGGGCAAAAAGTCTGAATAAGCGTCGCGCGACACGCTTTGTTGCAGCCGCTTGATGGTCATGCCGCCGCCATGGCGTGTGCCGAGCCCCCTCATTGATCCTGCTCCTGTGGCGGCGCCGGGATATCGCTATCGGGCAGCGTGGGCCTGGCCTTGGTCTGTTCAAGGATCGGCGCGCGCGCGGCCGGTTCGGTCGGATTGACGAGATAGTCGCCGACCACCCACTGCGGCTTGTCGAGGATCGAATAGACGTAGCGCGGCATGTAGAGCCGGTCGGGCCGCTCGCGATCGGCATAAGGCAGGATCAGCGTGCGGACCGTGCGGCCGGGCCGGAGCATAGGCGTGACCGGCGCCTCGACGAGGCCCTGAAGTTCGCGATAGACGCTGCTGCGGTAGCCGACATAGCCATCCGCGGCGGCATTTCGGCTGCTCCGTTGCGCACCGGTGCGCCCGAGAGTTTCGTCGGCCCGGCTGCCATTCGTGACCTTGGGATCGGATTTCGATGCCCGTCCGGCCACGGCGTCGGCATAGGCCTTCTCAGGATGGATGCACTGGCCATGATCGCTGTTCTTGCAGCTGAACTTCTCAGGATAGGGCGACATGGCCGAGCCGATCGCCGCGCAGCCTGGCAAGATGCCAAGCAGGAGGAGCAGAGCGGCGCTGGACAGTCGTGCCGCGTTGCGAGGGTGCTGGGTGGGCATGGGATACTCTCCCTGGGGGCGACAAGTGGGCATCAGAATTTGGTGGCCGTGGTGGGTTTGATTTCCAGAGCCAGCCCCTCCTGGATCACGACCACCACATCCTTGGCGGCGCCGACCTCCACGATCGGGCCGGCCTGGCGCGCGAGATCGAGGTAGAAGTCGGTGAGCTTGTCGGAAGATTTGGACAGGCCGCCTGCAATGCCGGTCTTGAGCGCATCGCCCGCGTCCAGGGATCGGACGGTGCCGAGCGCCGAGGTCGAGGTGTTGCCAAACGTATTCTCGACGCTCTGGCTGACCCCGGCGATGGTGCCGGCGATGAAGGTGCGGGCGAGCGCAGCGCCGGCGCGGGTAACGACCTTGCCCGACAGTCCCTTCTTGCCGTCGGTATCGACGAAGAAGCCCTTGATCGGCTGATCGATGACCGAGCGTTCGTCAAAGTCCACGCAGGAGAGCGAGATGAGCTGGACCTCGACCCGTTCCTTGGCAAGGCTGCCCGTGGCATTGCCGATGACAAAGCATCCAGCAAGGTTGGCCTTCACATCATTGGGCAGCACGACGGGCGCCTGGACGCGGGCGATGAGGGGCTCGGGATTGCTCGTCGCGTCCCGGCTGGCGAGCGCGTCGATCCCGGTCAATAGGCGCGCCTTCATGAAACCAGGCGGCAAATAGATCGTCCTGGTCTTTTTTTTAGCGCCATTTGGAGCAGCGGATCCTTCCGCGACGATTGCGCTGGTCGCGGCACCTATCGCGCCGACCTGGCGCTCGACCGGCGGGGCAGGTGGCGCTGCCGGCGCGCTAGGCATGGGCGGTGCAGGCAGGCTCCCGTCAGCGCGTTCAAGTTCGCTTTGGGAAGGGCTGGGCGGAAAGGCCGGGATGTCGCTTGGCATGGCGTTTGGGAGGTCGTCGTCTGGTGCGTCGCTCGATGCTGGACCGGCGGTGCCTATCCGGCCCTCCTCGATCGCCGTGACTCTGTCGCCAAGCAGGTTCTGCCCATCGAGGATTTTCTTGAGGTCGCCGCGCACCTTCGTTTCAAGACTGTCGCCACGAAGGCCCGCGCCCATGTCGAGCTTCGAAGCCGCCGGCGCCTGGGGCGTGACCTTCTCCGCGCTGTTCGAGGCCGAGTAGAGGCCATAGCCAAAGAGGGCGACCAGCACACCGATGGCGGCCTGGCGTGCGCGCAATTGCTGGTGGGGGCTGAGCGTCGCCCAGCGTTCCTTCAGATCGAGAAGGGCCGGGCCGCGCAGGTGAAGGACGCTGTTGCCCATGTCACTCGTTGCCGACGACGGGCGGTTCGGCCGCGAATGGCCCCTGGCGCCGCTGCCCTGCGCGGGCGAACCGGGTTCGTCTGGGCTTTGGGGCATATCCTGTCGCTCATCGCTCATAGCCCGTCTCCCCGGCGCAGGATTATGAGGCGAGCGGTCTCCCCGGTGCGGAGAGAGAGCCTATCAAGCGTCGCGCTGAAGATGCGGGCGCCAAGCGCTGTATCGAGGAAGAGGCGCTCGTCGACCTCCATGTCGCTTATGGCGTCGACCCGATATTCCGATGCGTTGAGGCCTGCGCCCTCGACGGTGACGCGGCGGTGTTCGGTGATGTGCAGCGCGGGTGCGGCGGGGAGGGTGATTTGCCGGCTGGCGGTCGCCACCTCGGTGAAGCTGGCCGGCACCCGATCCTGTAAAAGGGACAGGGTGATCGAGACCGCACGATCTTCCTGCGCAAGCGGGGCGAGCAGATCCTCATTGGCACGGGCGCGCTGCCGGGCGCCGGGCACCAGTATGATCGTCTGCGCCGGGATTTCGGAGGGCTCGGCGTAGAGCGGGTAGATTGCCCCGTTACAGGTGACGAAGAACTCGGACGGCGTCGTCACATAGCTACGGGTGATCTGGCCGCTGTCGTCGCTTTCGCGGACAAGGAATTTGACCCAGGCGTCACCGCCGCCTTTCTCGACCGCGAGGCCCTTCTCGGCGGAGAATTTGACATCCTCTATCTCCCCGCCCTGACAGATGAGATGATTGACGTCCCGGTTCGAGAGCCGGATCATACTGGTCTGATCGGGCAATGCCTGGATCGATTGCGCCTGTCCCGGCGACGCTAAGGCGATGAGAGGCAAAAGTGGCAGGGCGGCGCGAGGCGCGCGCGCTCGGTTACCCAAGCTCGGCATCGAATTTCTCCTCGGTGAGAGACAGGATCCAGAAGCGACCGGCATCGATCGTGTATCGGATGCGCAAGTTTCCCCGGAATTTGCGGATGACGCCGCCGATGACGCGGACCTTCTCGACCGGCACGATGATCTGGCGATCGGTCCAGGTGACGGGCTGATCGGGCCGAATATAGGTGGCGATCGAGAGCGTGGGATTGTTGGCGAGCTCATCGAGCACGCCATTCAGGCTGTCCCGCAGGCCATTATAGGCGGTCGGGTGGACGATGCTGAGCAGCTCCTGAAACTGCCGGTCGGCAGACAGAGCAGAATAGGTACCCGAGAGCGCGACGATATTGCGCGTCATGGCGCGCAGATAGGCAGAAGATGGCTTGCCGCCGGTCACGTAGAGATCGCCGCCGGCGCCGAAGGGAATGACGATCGTGCGTTGGTTCTGGGACGTCGAGTAGAGCGTAATGCCCAGCACTGCGGTCACGCCGAACAAGCCGACAATCGAGAATTTGAGCAGCCTGTTCTCCTCGAACAGATTGGACGATCCCTGGAGGTAGCGGTGAATGCCGAAGCTTGCCGGTTTGCCGAGCAGCGGGTCGGGCGCCTCCTGGGGTGATTTCTGACGAAACATGATATGCCTCACTCGCAAAAGCGGGTCTGGGTTGGCCCGGGATAATGGGGGAGGCGGAGCAACCCCCAGCGCCAGGCCAGATGGGGCACGAAACCGCGGGGCTTCGTCCGCTTCCAGGGAATGAAAAGGAGAAGGACGCCGAGGAGCGACCAGCCCACCAGCCCGCCGACGATGACGGCGACGAAGATGGTGGAGACCACGAGGATGAACTCCTGCGCGTCGAACCAGAGGATCTGGACCGGCTTGTGCAGAAATTGTGGAAGTCTCTCGTCCACGTCCTTCTCCCTTGCTTCACCCACATCTGAACAGATGTGAGGGTTACGAAGAGCGCGGTTCGCTCTCCGCCCGGCGCGGGGCCGATGAAGCCCCGCGCTGGTCTTTTGGCCGGTTCTTCAGACGATCATGCCGAAGGTCTGGAGGATGGAGTCCGCGCGGATGAGGCAGACGGCGGCCACGATCGTGGGAATGCCGATCATGATATTCGAGAAGAGACGCGAGACGCCGAACAGGAAGGCGGCGACACCGCCCACAAAGCCCAGCGGTCCCTTCACGCCCTGGTTCACCACGATATCGTAAATGTCGTAGCCAAGGTCGCCCGCGGTCGGTGCCTGGAAAGCGTGGGCGGCCGATGCGAGGGCGAGGGCAGCGACGAATGTTCCCACGGCATCGGCCGACGAAAAAGACGGGCGGCGCAGGCGCGGCAGATGTGCAAGCTTGATCATTTGTTTAGGTCTCCAGAAACGAGAGGAGCCGCCCCAAGACATGCCTGCCGGCACCGACTGGGTGTTCGCTGTCGGCCGACGACAGGCTGGGTGGCTCCTCGAAGATCGGGCGCCGTCGTCGGCATCTCGAGGCCTTGGGCTGCCATGCAGCCTTGAGGCCCGCCAGAATTAGGGTCAGGTCGGCGGCTTAGCTGACGGCCGCTGCTTGGCGAGCCAGGCTTCAATCTCGGCCTGTTGGAAGCCGGATATGAGTTGCCCATCGAGAATAAGCGTCGGCGTGCCCGATATGCCCATGGATTTGACCGCTTGGCGATGGGCCTGAACCTGGGCGGCGCCATCTGTGCACCGGTTGAGGGGCTTTGGTGGCTCACCGGCATAGGTCGCGCGGAACGCTGCCTCGCGGTCCTTCGCGCAGAGAATATGCTCGGCCTTCGAGGCTGCCTCTGGATGGATGCCGGACACGAAGTAGATCTGGCGGCGCACCGGTTTGCCTTCGGCCGCCTTGGTAGCCCAGAAGCGATCGAGCGCGCGGCAATAGGGGCAGTCGGGGTCGGTAAACTCGATCACCATTGGGGCGCCGGGCGGTCCGATCAGGAGCGCCTGGCTTTGATCAAGGGTCTTGAGTTTGGCTCGAGCCGCGGCATCCTGGGACAGGGCCGTGAGGTTGACGCCATTCTTGTCGTAGATGGTCGCGAACAGGAGATGATCGCTTTCCGGCGCGTAATAGAGGATGCGGCCGCCGGCGCTGGCCTGGAAAAGCGGGCCATGGATGGGAGATGGCGCAAAATCCTCGAACTGAAGATTGGCGAAGCTTTGGCGCAGCTGGGCCTCTGCAGATTTTGCGACTTGGGAAAGGTCCGGGTCGACTGGCCCCTGACTGAGCGCTGGTGCTGCGATGCCGAGCATCAGAACCGCTGCAATCAGGCTCGGTCTGTCGAGATGCCGGGTCATTGATCGCTTCCTGCGTCCGGACGTGTTTTCCTCAAGAGGAGGCGCTGATCGATCCTCACCGTGCTTCCCAGATCCATGGTTTCCTCTGCAGGCAACGCAGTGCGAGGCTCGCCGATGAAGAAATCGGCGCCGATTTGGGCAATCGCCAGTTTTTGTGGAGCCAGCGGCGGCCCAATGGGGCGTATCTTCCGGGCTGCGGACGCAGAACCCGGAGCGAGGACGAGTGTGAGCAATCCGGCCATGATAGCCAGGCGTGACGCTGACATTGGATAGGTCTCCCTATTGCCGGGCGCATTCGCGCTCTGGCCTTGCGGTCCGGTCTGGGCTGAGTCGTTGCGTTCTCTTCGAGCGGCGTCTCGACCTCTGATCGGGTGGGACAAGCGATGCATCCAATGCTGCACACTCGGCAATGGGGAGGGCACTGAGATGCCGTAAGCGGCACTGAGGTGCCGAAATCGGCATTTCAGTGCCGCTTTTATGCGCATGGACAGCTTCAAAATCGAATTCGGTCGTCAGGAGACAAGCGGATTTTGCGAATCAGAAAGGCTATCGATGGTGACACCCAAGTCTCGGACCTACCGGCTGCATCTATCGGAGGAGGGGACCGACACGTTTCTCGAATGCCATTCCCGGTTGGCACGCATTGCCAGGCGGTTCATTCCTTATGGAACCACGCTGACCGTCGCCACGCTGCTCCTCGAGGCGCTAGAAGGTCCGGAACTGTCCGATGAGCTTTGCGCCCCGGTAGTGAACCGCCTGGCCGGACGGATCGAACATTTTGTCGGTGCTTCGCCCTGTCTCGCCCAAGCAGCGGCAAAGATGCTCGACCACATCGAGATTGCACCGGGTGGCGGGCCCTCCGTCACGGCCGCCCGGCTTTTCATGACCGCCATCGCGCTCATGTCCGCAAGTGAAGACAGCGAAATTGAGCGAGCCTATCGCCGCATCGGGACGGCGTTCGCGCCACCGAGCCCTGAGACGCCCGGTTGAGCCGGGATGTTGTTCATCGACAGTCGGTGGCATCACCGATCGTTCCGGCGCATAGCGCAGCGCGGACCTTTTGGGGGAACTGGCAATGGCACAGATCACCGACCGCGATCTTCACCTGGTAAAGAAAGCACTGTGCCTGAGCATCGCTGTGATTGAACAGCAGCCTGACGGTCCGTTCCGCCCTGATTCCGATGCCGCCGACATGAAGGATCTCGCCGATCGGCTCATGGCGAACGATGCCGAACTTGCCCATTATCTCCGTTCTGCGCGGATAATCCTGGCGGGTAAGCCCGAATAAAGCGCGATTTTCTAAAGGCCGAGCATATCCAGGCAGGCGCTGGCCTGTTGATGATAGGCCCCACCAAAGAGGCGAACATGGACCAGGAGCGGCCAGAGCCGATAGACGGGCTGTCGCTCTTGCCATCCCTGTTCAAGGCCGCAGGCATCGTAAAAAGCTGCCGGGGGTTGATCGAACAGGCTGAGCATCGCGAGGTCGACCTCGCGGTCACCAAAATAGCAAGCCGGATCGATCAGCCCCGAGACCCGATCTTTCTCTATAAGGATATTCCCGCCCCAGAGATCTCCATGGAGCAGCGCAACCTGAGGCCCAGTTGGGATATGGTCGGCCAGGCGGTCGGCGAGCCGACTGACCCTATCCGCCAGATGTGGCTCGATATGGGGAAGATGGCAGCACAGGCGCCTCTCCGCCCAGAATTCGACCCAATTATCAGTTCTGCCGTTGGGGATGGCGACCGGCCCGAAACCATGATCCCTGTCCCAGCCCGATTGCTGCCGAGTGGGTCGGTGAAGATGATCGAGGACTTCGGCCAGCTGCGCCCAGGAGCGCGCGATCTGGCCCGAGCCAGGCAAATCCTCAAGGAGCATCAGTCCCTTCTCGACTGCCAATACCGACGGGACCGGGGCCTGCGTTGCATGAATAGCGGCAAGCATGATGGCTTCCTCTTCCACCAGCGGTCCGCGCTTGGCGATTATCGATCGTCCGTCCGCAAGGCTGAGACGCAACACGTTGCTGAGGTCGCCGCCTGAAACGCGCGCCGCACTCACCACGCGTACGCCCATTAAACTTCCTGCACGCGTGAATATTGACCTCATTTTGGTTGGGTCTCCTGGCGTCGTTCCGTCATAATATCTGTTGCACCTGAAGTTGAGGCCGCGCGCCTGATTTTCCTGCTGAATCACGCAGGATAGGTAAATCTCGCTCACTCTCAAAATGGGAGTCAAAAAATTTGACCCACGGCACATTTCACACGACCCTGATCGAGTCGGAATGTGCATGGGAGCTTTGAGACGCGATCAGGGAGGCCCTGATGATCTCATCTCAAGGCGGCGCCTTTGAAGAGGGGGCGTCGATACTGGCCGAGGTCAAGACGATCTCAGGTCGCCGCATAGAAGAACGGCGCAAACGCCATCGCATTACGCAAAAGCAACTTGCTGCCGATGTCGGGATCGGCGTGCGGTGGCTTCGTGAAATCGAGGCGGGCAACCCGAAGTCCCGTGTCGATGATCATATCGCTTGCGCTCATGCCCTTGGGCTCTCCTCAGCGCACCTTATCATTCCAATGCTGTTTCTGGAGCATAACATGCACTTTCCTCGCCATTTCTTTCTCGACGACATGCAGAAGCTGGAAACGCTGCTGGTCGAATTCATCTCAAATCTCAGCCTCAAGACATTCCTTCAGGCCGGTAATGGACACAAGGGGCCGGGCGGCGCCGGCTCGGCAAGGTAGAGCGGACTTATGTCGCCCGACGCCTTCACCGCCGATCGCATTCACCGCGAGATAAAGAAGCTGATCATGGCCGGCAAATTCACGCCCGGCTTGCCGCTGACCGTCCAGTCGCTCGCCGACGAATTTGGGACGAGTACGTCTCCTGTGCGAGATGCACTCAATCGGCTGGTGGGCGAGCGTCTCGTTGAAACGCAGGGCGGCGGTGGGTTTGCTTTGCCGGAAATCACCAAGCGTAACGTTTACCATCTCTACAGCTACCATGCCGACCTTGTCCGGACGATCGTGAAGGTGATGGTTCGACTGGAGGAAATGGGTTCGCCACCTGCTTTCGTCGTCAACAGATCAGCGCACGGCCTGGCTTTGGCTTATGCGACCGCGGAGTTTTTTTCGCTGCTGGCATCCTGCTCCCCTAACCCCGAACATTTAGATGCGATCGTACAGGCGGGCGAGCGGCTCGCTATTCTCCGACTGCACGAAGGCCCTATCGGTAGGCAAGGCGAGGAACTCGCGACGCTATGGAATGTAACCCGTTCGGGAAACAGAAACGCAACACGGATCGCTATGTGGCAATATCACCGTCGACGTTTGTTACGAGCTGATCAAATTTCTTCAGCGGCGACACGAATGAGGTAAATCCTGAAAAGCCTTGAAAGCCTCGCTTCGCTGCCTGCCAAGGCGTTGCCATATTTCATTCGATTATGACGGCGATCATATATGCTCTCAAAATGAGAGCATATATGATCGGATATATGGCTTTTCTTTCATACCATCAGCGTTGCCGCAAATTCCTGCGGCGCAATGATGGAGATGAACATGTCCAATATCGAACATGACGAAGATATCGTCGATCTGGGTGCCGCTTCCGTCGAAACCCAGGGCGCCATCCGTGGCGTCCTCGACCTCACCGGTGGTCAGCTGAACCAGATGGGCATCGCTGACGACTGATCGATGAGGCGCGCGTCCTTTTGAAGGGCGCGCGCCGTAATCGCGTCTTCGAAAGAGGGGCGGACCCATGCGGTACAAGCTGAGGAATGGCCTGGCCTTCTGCGTCACTGGCGGAAGAACGATCTTCCTGGACGTCGCGGCTGATCGCTATTTCGGCCTGCGGCCGGAATGGGATGCAGCTTTCAGGAGATATCTTGAAGACAAGGAGGACGGTCCCGGGATCGAGCCCTTGCTGCGTGGTCAGATTCTCGTCATGGCAGATGAATGTGAACCATTTAGTCAGCAGGCTGTGATCCCGCCGGCTCGCCGGGAGGTCTTGGCTGAGTTCGGCCATCGCCTGAGCGGCAGGAGCTTGTTGTTCATTCTTGCCCAGTTCAGGGCGATGCTGGACCTGCGGTTACGCCGCTTTGACAGGATCGTATCTGGGATTGCCGATCGGTCGCGAGGACTCGGTGTCGTCGGTTGGAATTGTCCTGATTTGCGCGAGTGGGGACCAATTGTGGGCGCCTTTGCGGCCTCCGCGCCGCTGCGTCCCCGCAATACCCACTGTCTGACCAATTCGATCGCCTTCATGGACATGGCTTTGTCGGCGCGGTTGCCAGCCAAACTGATCCTGGGCGTCAGCGCATCGCCCTTTTCCGCCCATTGCTGGGTTCAGGCAGGTGATACGGTCTTAAACGACCGCCTCGAGAATATTTCGGCGTTTGAGCCGATCCTGGCGATCTGAGATGCTGGAACGCTACCTCGCAATCATTGATTATAGCGGTGCGCCGCTTGAGAGGCTCTCCTCCGAATTCCTAGCGGCCTCCGGGTTCCAAAGCGTTCTACCCGGAAAAAGCTGCGCGCTTTTGACCGGCTGTGCCGCGCAATTGCTCACGCTCCCGGCCGACCGAGGCGCGGTGATCGGCCCGGTGTTTCCGCGCCATGGTCCTGCCGCGCGCATATTGCCGAGCGACAGGATCTTTCCCGATGATATGCTCCATGGTGATCCAGTCGCGACTTTAGCTGAGCGCTATTGGGGCGGCTATGTTGCCTTGCTCACGCCTGAGAATAGGATGCTGGTCGCGCGTTCCCCCGGCGGCGCGCTGCCAAGTTATTTCACGATGCTTCCAAGAGGATGGGCAATCTCGTCAGACATCATGCTTCTCGTCGAAGCAGGTCTGGTTCGACCGTCGGTGAGTTGGGCGGAAATTCCACGCTATCTGGGCGCCAAGGACCTGCCACAGGCCAGGACGGCACTCGATGGCGTTACGGAATTGCTTCCTGGTACTGCGGTGGAACTGGTCGAGCGAGAAGCTCGGGCGTGGCAGTTCTGGAACCCTTGGGATTTTGTTTCCGAGCCGCTTTTCTGGGATAGCGAGGAGGTTGCCGAGCGCCTGCGCCGCACAGTTGATCATTGCGTTGCGTCCTGGGCATCTACCTCGCTGGCTCCCATCCTCACATTATCAGGAGGGCTCGATTCCTCGATCGTCGCGGCGGCGCTTTCCAGAGTAGGCAGGCGTGCGAGCAGCGTGACGATTTCGACCCTGAGCCGTGATGGCGATGAGCGGGACTATGCCCGCGTAATGGCGCAGGCATCGGGTATGAACCTTATAGAGGCCACTTATGATCTGGCGGATGTGGATATGTCCAGATCAGTGGCAGAACAATTCCCAAAGCCGATCGGATTCGTTCACGAACTCGCCTATCATTCGGCCTTGTTACGCGCGGTTGGCGAGGCTGGCGCAGACGCCGTCTTTACCGGAAATGGCGGCGATAACGTCTTTTACAATAGTAGTTCTGTTCGGCCATTTTTCGACGCGTGGAAAGCCAGAGGTTTCCACCGTGAAACCGCTCAGTCGATAGCCGATATCGGGAGGGTGACCCAGGTCCCTCGATGGGAGGTATGTCGCCAGATCGTCAAAGCCGCTCGCACTATGCGTCGGCCCTATCGATGGCATCTCGACATTGATTTGATGGAGGCGGACGCCGCTGAGGCGTTGCAAGCAGACCCGCCGCAGCACGATTGGCTAGAGAAGGCACCACTCACACGGCCCGGAAAACTGGGCCATATCGCGCTCCTCCTGCGCGTTCAAAACCATGTCGAAGGCTATCTGCGTGGCTTCGGTTTGCCCATGATCGATCCGCTCATGTCGCAACCGATTGTCGAGTTGGCTTTGGCCATCCCGACCTGGAAGATGATAGAGGGCGGGAGAAATCGGGCCATAGCGCGTCGGGCCTACGCCGACCTTCTCCCGCCACTCATCCGCGACCGTCGGCGCAAAGGAAGTCCGAGCAGCTTCGCGGTAGACCTGGTCAACCAGCGCCTCGACGAGATACGCGAGCGGCTGATGGATGGTGAACTTGTTCGTCACCGGCTTGTCAGTCGGTCAGCCTTGGACGAGGCGCTTGTCCATGGGCCGGCCATTGATCGTCACTATGTCCGCCTCATGGCGCTTCTCGACATGGAGGCGTGGATTACGCGCTGGCAAGCAATCCCGAATGGTCAGGGTCATCCACCCGGTTTTGCCTCTCTCTGATTCCAGCTTCTTCGCATCTGTTGCCACCGCTCAGCCTCTTGGGCTGCTTGGCTTCCCCCAACAGGCAACTTGTCGAGCAACCAGAAATTGAACCAGTCGATAGCCCGTCGATAGATCGCAACCCTATGAGCAGGTTGTCGTTTCACATGATGCTCATCCGGGAAGACATAAAGATCCACGGGCTTGCCGGCGCGGCGAAGGGCTGTGAGGGCTTCGAGGCCTGAAAGATATTCATCGTCCGACATCTGGGCCAGGACCGGGAAGGGAATGCGATTTGCATTTCGCGCCCAGGATAGGCCCTCCCAAAGGGACGGATTGTCGGAAGGGGAGGCGGGCCAGCCCAGCTTTTCATATTCCGCCTGAATAGCAGGCCCAAGGAGCCAGGTTTGCGACCCTTCCCAGCAGCAACTGCTGATCGCAGCCGCTTTGAAAAGCGTGCTGTGAAGAGCAGCGAATTGCACGGTCGATACGCCATCACTCAGGCCTGTGATGCCGATGCGTGCTGGATCGACGAGGCCGGCGCTAATGAGCTGCTGAACCTTCGTCTCGATGGCTGACAGGATGCTGCGCCGTTCCATGAAGCCGTCGAGCTGGCGCCGCTCTCGTTCATGTGGGTCGATCTTTTGATCGCGCAGTGGCGCGGGTGGCCGCTGGATCGAGAGAACCAGATATCCGGCCTTCGCAAGCAACTGGATAGGATATTCGTCTCCCGTACCGCCGCGCAGAAACCCTCGGCTTTGATATTGGACGACTATCAAAGGATAGCGCTGCCCGACCCGGTAATCTGGTGGATAAACGAGGTCGCCATAGCATTCGAGATCGCGATCATTTTTCCATTGCAGCCGCTCCGCATGCCCGAGAGCGAGAGAGCCGAATTCGGGATTGGGATTGAAAATCACCTGCGACCGACCGCTTTCGGGATCAATCCGATCGAGATATCTCGGTGCTACCGATTGCTCCCGGGCACAGATAATGTCCGTGCCAAGAGCGCCACAATTCATAAGCAGGTTCGATGTCTGCATGATTTTGCGAACGGATTTGCGAGCCGGTTGCCATTCATAAATTCCCGTCAGGCTTCGGCCCCAGCCTTCACGCCGGACATAACGGATAGCGTCGCCGGCCATCCATGGTTGTCCCTCGACATCCGTGCAGCGACTGTCGGCGCAGATTATTTGCGCTGTCCCATCTGTAAGGGCGAGGCGGCTGACGCCATCGACGTCGACTGCCAGCGTCGCCGCTTTTCGATGTGCTCGGGATGGAGCGTCGGACGCTGAGAAGATCAGCGCCTGTGTGGGCGCGGCCAGGCGATGTTCACCAGTTAAGATGTTGATTGATACAAAACTGTAATGGGCCGGCCCCCGCGGAAACGGCCGGTTTCTTCCGTAAGGAAACCAGCGTTCATCAAAATGATATCCTGACAAGCTCTCTTGATCGAGCGCATCGCTGGCGCTTGCGTCGTCCCGTACTTTCGCGATGACCGATAACCCACCGCCGTCGAACCGGAAATCGACGATATCATCGTCGAATGTCGCCGTCATTTTGCTCCTACTTCCGTCCCAACTCCAGAGTTGGAGGCGGCCATCGACATATTTGAGATAGGCAAGATGTTTACCATCGGGCGACCAGCGGGGTGTGATGACCTTGGGAAAGCCGCTCGGGAACCCCGTCATCCCGTAATAATCGTCAAAACGCCAGAAGGCTGCGCCAGCGCCGCTGTCGATAAGGCGCGGACTGCTCCCCAGCGCGATGACATAAATGCCCGAACAAAAATCATTGCTGGCGATGTTGGCTCTCGCAACGCTGACGGCAATGGCCTGTCCATCGGGAGAGACTGAAAACATGGGATCTACATCAAGATCGGGGATGGATCCCATGTTCAGGGTTTCAATGAGATCGCCGGCCGAAAGTGAATGGCTTGGACCTGGGCTTTTGATTTGTAGCGCGGCCTTGCAATCCGACGCAGGGGTCGGACTGCTCGCCGCTGCTGCCAGCGCTAGGGCAAGGAGCGGGAGCATTACCAGGCCTTGGAAATCGTTAGGCTGACGAAGCGGCCGACGCTTGAATAGTTGGTCGCGTCATATGGCGGGCTGTTCGCCCCAGAGGTTCGGATGAGCGAAGGCATTTCATTGAACAAATTCTGCGCTGACAGAAGGAACGACCAGCCCCCGAGAAGCCCGGGTCCGTCGAACTTGATATTGGCGCTGAGGTCGACCGATTGGAAACTGTCGACCTTGTAGACCTGCGTTGTTCTTCCGTCGGTCGTGCCGCCGATATAGTTATAGCTCGCTGTCAGCCCGATATTGCCCCGTTGCCAGCCCGCGCTTGTTCGCGCGCGCCAATGCGGTGGGTTGAAAATTGTGCCAGCCCTCTCGATGCTGGGCTGGCTCGCTGACAAGCGTTGGTCGCTCTTGAGATAGCTGGCGTTCGTCTCGACACTGAACGCATTGGCGCCGTTGCGGAAGGCGTAGGAAGCCGTGACGTCAACGCCCTGGATTTTCTGCCGAGCAGCATTTTGTAGCTGGTTGTGGACGATTGCGACAATGCCGGCCGGGTCATACGGGCCATCGGTCTGATTGCTGACGCCAAGCGGCAGGTCGGTGGTGGCGGCCAAAACCTCGGTGAGGCTCGGATTGAGCAGGACGAGGTCTGCATATTCACTGCGGAAAGATTGATAGTCGTCGGCGATCGGGCTGACGACCCGCCCCTTGTAGCGGACATGGAAATAGCTTGCCTGCAGGCTGAGCCCCTCGACTGCTCTCGGCGCAAATTCGGCAGTAAGGGTCAACGTCGTCGCCCGCTCGGGGGCGAGGTTTCGGCTGCCGCCGGCGAGAACAAGGACGGCTCCGGCTGTCGCGGGACTAGGCGTGAATTCGCTCGAAGCGAGGGTATAGCCCTGTTGCACGGTGTTGCGCTGGCTGAGCGTGGGCGCCTTGAAGGACTTGCCCCAGCTGCCCTTGAACATGAGCGCATCGACTGGCTGGTACAGGATACCGATTTTTGGTGTGGCTAGCCCGCCAAGATGGTCATAGCGCTCATAGCGTAGGGCCCCGGACAGCTGGAGTTTCTGGATGAGCAGTAAAGCATTCCGATCTGACACCAGCGGCACGACGACTTCCCCAAAACCATAGATCGCCGTTTGGGAATCGAGATAGTTTACCAGATTGAAGGTGCCAGCGGCGCGGACGCTGCGGACCGAAGCCGCGAGGCCATTGGATCGAAGACCAGCACCAAGCGCGAGGCGGACATCGCCGCCCGGAAAGGCGAAGAGCGGACCGTCGCCGCTGATTTCAGCCGACCATAGATCATTTTTATAGCGAATGAGGTTCTCGGCAAAACGCACTCCTCCTGAAAAGATGGAACCATCAATCTGTGTATCGCTGACGGCTCGTGTAGCTCTCGCTGTCACATCCCAGTCGGCTGGTAGATGAAAGGTGACCGAGGGGCTGACGGAATAGCTCTCGACAGCCGAGCGTGTCAGATTTCCACCGGTCGTGACTGGCGCGGTGGCGCTGAAGGGCAGCGCAGCGCGTGACCGGTGATTATTATAATGAGCGTCTATTTCAAACTCTGCCCCGTCCCCCAGGCGTTGATGCCCGGCCAGGATCGCACTGATCTGGCGCTGCGATGGCAACAGCGTCGTTCCGGGTTCCATATTGGCTGTCAGATCACGCTGCGCGGCTGTGATATCGGAAGCCTGGCTGAAATCGCCGGCCAACATCATCCCGCCGCCCGACCAATGGGCGCCCGACACTGCACTATATTGCTGCTGGAAGTTGCCGCCCTCTGTCGCGGCCCCGAGGCGAACGCTGGTGAGCAGTCCGTCATATTCCCGCCGCAGGATGATGTTGGCGACACCCCCTACGGCATCTGAGCCGTAAAGTGCCGAGGAGCCATCAGCGACAACTTCGATCCTATCGATGGCTGCAAGTGGGATTGCGGAGATATCCACGCCCTGGCTGGCAGCGTCATAGGCGAGCCGGTGACCGTTCAAGAGCGTCAGGGTCGTGTCAGGGCCAAGGCCGCGCAGATTGAGCGCGGAAGACGAGTTCACATTTTCCGAACCGGTCTGGACACTGGAGATGACACCCGGGTTCTGACCGCCGGAAAAATTCTGCGGGATGCTGCGCGCGAAAGAACCCAGATCGCTATATCCAAGCTCAGCGATCTTCTCGCGCGAGGATGAAAGGACAGGGGCTGTCGGCTTCGCTCCCCTGATGCGTGTGCCTGTAACTGAAAACAGCACATCCGTCGCGCCGGTTACCTCCTCGCGCGACGGTGCCTCTCGCCCCCGCAGGGTTATCGTACGATCCCTGATCTCGGCAGTGAGGCCCGACGGCGCGAGGAGGGCGGCCACGGCTTCTTCGACCGTGTAGGCGCCGGCTAGCGATGGGGCGCGCGCGCCCTTGAGGCTCTTGGGGTCGGCGACGAGCTGGTAATCGCTGCCGCGCGCGACGCTTCGCAAGGCTGTGGCAAGATCCTGTTCAGGCAGGTTGTAAGTCTTTTGCGCGTCCTGCGCATGTGCCTGACTGCAAATAGCGCCCATGCAAAGTGCAGCGCTGGTCATCAGCGCAATCTTTACGATTCCCATTATGTGCCCCTATTTCATGCTGCCTCTTTTTTGAGGTTCAATAGGGAAGACGGGAATCTGTTTTTCTAAAGCCGATTGGCCGAATTATTTCTTCTCGGTCAAAATCAGCTTATTGGGTTTCGATCGGTCGATGGTGGCATCAAGAAAGCTGGCCAGCCCCTGCGCGACACGCTCGATGTCGCGAATGTCGATATCGGCGAATATCTCGCGATTGCCGAGCGCCGGCGTCGCCAGTTCAATCTTGGTCTCGCTATAGCTGTTGGCTTCGGCGATGATCTCGCTGATGGGAACATTGTCGAAGCTCTTCACACCGCTCACCCATTGTTGTTCGGATAGAGGCACAGGGATGACAGAAATCTCGGTGGCGAGTCTAGTCTTCAGCTTGAGCAGCTGCCCGGGCTGGAGCTGAAGCGGCGTCGCCTGATCGGCCGGGATCGAATGCGTAAAGGCTACCATGACGGGGGTGTCGATGGGATTGACGCGGACACCATTTCTCAAAGTTATATCGAAACTGCCGCCCTGGCTCGCCACGGTCGTGCCTGCGGCACTGACGACGAATGGTCTTTGAGCGTCCCGCGTGACGCTGAACCGCGCCCGTCCGCGCTTGATTGCCACATTGCGATTTGTGGCGGTAATCTCCACGAGAAGAAGCGTGTCGGTGTCGAGAAGCACCGATGTGCCGTCGCTTAGCCGCTCGGTACGCTTTTCTCCCACCCGGGTCTCGATCGGCGTGCGGGCTTCGCTTTGCGCGATCAACCTTGGCGCGTCATCTTGCGATCGCCACCAGATACTTCCCACGACGAGCACGAGCGCGAGCGATGCGGCAAGGGGCACAAACGGTCGGAAGCTTCGCTTGTTCTTGGGCGCATGCAGCCGGCGTGAACGCATGCGGAGCTCTGCAGCGGCGCCGCCTGCCTCAAGCATTTCGCGAACGGCGTCGAGATAGCGGGCCTCGCGGGACGGATCTGCCGCCACCCAGGCTGAAAAGTCAGCCTGATGCTCCCCCAGCCTGTCGAGGGCGGTGGGATCGGGAACGGCATGGTGATCAGCGAGGATGAGCATTGCCCACTCCATCGCCTCCTGATTGTCGCGCGCCGCTCGGGCAGCGCCAGTGTCAGTCATCATTGGCCTCGCGGTGGGCAACCACATGCTTGATGGCCCTTAGCATATGCTTTTGAACCACCCAGAGCGGCACATCCAGCTCCTTGGCGATCTCGACATAGGTCTGCCCTTCGACGCGGTTCCGCAGGAAGATGTCGAGCGTGTCGGGCTTGAGCTGGTCGAGGATCAGCTTCCAGCGGGTGAGGTCCTGACGTGCCTGCGTCTCGCGATGCGTATCGCTGGCGGCAATGAGGTCGAGATCGTCATCGAGCAATGTCGAGCGGCGCGATAGAAGCGTCGAGCCGCGCGCGATGAAATCGCGTAGCAAATTGGTTGCGATGCGCGTCAGATAGGCTTGAGGGCTTTCCAGCGCCTGGGCGGGCGCTGCGCGCACGAAGCGTGTAAAAGCCTCCTGGGCCAGTTCATCTGCGTCGGCCTGGTTACCGAGCTGGCGCGTGAAGAAGCGCATGAGGCGAGGCTTCTCCCTGTTGTAGAATTCCGGAAAGCGAAAGGGTTCGGCTTCGGAATCCGTGTGTCTGACGGGACCGCGTACGCGATCCTCGCTTCTGCCATGGCTCATCTGTCGCACCTATGTCCATCTCGGGGCGACGGCCGTGAGCCGGATGTTCGAAACCTGTGGAAACCGCAGGCGCATGCGCCTTTACCGTTGCCGGCTGGACATGCGCGCATGCCACCCGGCCCCAGTGAAACTGTGACCGAGCTGGTTTCCAAGGAGTTTCGACGCCCCGCTTCCCGGCTTTCACGGGAAGCGCGACCAATTTGCCGGAATGAAGGGTGAACGCAACCCCAAAGAGCGCGCTTTGTGACGTTTTTGCGCAGGCAGGCTGGAAGAGAAGAAAGGGGGGAGGGCGGCTGCTCGCTGCGCGAACACCGCGCTCTTGCCGGAGCGGCGTGCCGCCGCACCGGCCGGCCTCGGCTGCGCCGATCCCGGCCCTTCGAGCTGCGATCGCTGCCGCAAGAACGGATGCTTTAATAAGAACAAATGGGGCGCGGGAAGGGGCATCATGTGGAACATGGCGACCCTGAACAGCCGTGGTCGCCATCCCTCAGGTCCTCAGAAGGGAAGGGGGGAGGTGGTGGGTGGAGGTCGCCAGATTGGCTGGCTGCCATCCTGAAAGGAGTCTTCCCCCATGGCCCAACATCATAATGTAAGCAGCTGTCTCGCGAGGTTCGTGACGCGGATGCGTGACCGCGTCGCTGATGACATCTGCGCCGCGCGTATCGAACGCTACTTGGCAACGGCGGCGCTCGAAGAGGGCCAGCCGCCCCGTAAAGCGGCGGGCGAGAGGGATCCGGGTATCAACGAGGCGGTGGCGCGGATGGATGCCCTCACACGCGGCATTCTCGCCCTGGTGGTCAGTCAGAAAATGAGCGTCTCGCAGATCGCCCGGCGTTTCGGGATGAGCGAGGAGCGGGTCTGCCGGCATTTCAGGCGCGCCGTCGAGATGGTCGTAATGAGGCGAGACGATGGAAGCTGCGGCGAATAGCATTCATATCATGGGTTTGCCCGGCATTCGATATGCACGGCGGTGGACGACAGCGCCTGGGAATTGCATGGCAGGGGCCAATTATGGAAGGGGGCGCTTCTGGAACCTAAACGACACTCTGAGAGGCAAGGTTGAGGTCGAGAAAATCGATCAGCGCGCGCCAGGACAGCCCATGTGCGGTAGCGTCATAGGCCATGCGCGCGTCGCCCAGCCGATCGACATCCTCGTTGGTGAAGCTATGCCAGGCGTCGCCATAGGTCGTGATCTGCCAATGCGCCTGTGCCTGCATCATCTCCCTCTGGAACGCCGCAACATCTTCGTGAGGTACGAGCGGATCTCGCGCGCCGGTAAACACCGCTATGCGCGCCTTCACCTCACCAGCTTGCGCCGGTCGAGCCGTGGTCAGCAGGCCGTGGAAGCTGGCGACCGCTGCTATCTCGGCACCAGACCGCGCCAATTCCAGAGCGGCAAATCCGCCGAAGCAAAAGCCGATCGCGGCACTGGCGGCAGGATTGACCCCGGTCGCGGACAGAAGCGCGTCAAAACCCGCCCTCACTCGTCCGCGCACAAGATCAGGATTGCTGCGAAACGCATCCAGCGCATCGCGCATCGCCTCGCCTTCTAACGGCTCGCCATTTCCGTGCATGTCGGCTGCGAGAGCAGTATATCCGAGATTGGCCAGTTTGCGGCAATGGCGCCGGACATTGCCACCAATTCCGTCCGCTTCGTGGATGACCAGTACGGCGCGGCCATTGGGCTGGAGCCTTGGCCGAAAAAGCTCGCCGAGCAGAGCCTTGCTCCCATGGAAATAGGCATAGGGCTCGCCGCCAATGTCGTTCATCAAGCGTTCCTGCATTCCGGTTTTGGGAAGAAGGGCTTCCTAATCAGCTCCTGCCTCTACCAGAATCTGTTTGATCAGCTCCAGCTGCGCTTCGTCGTTCACGTCAATCGAAACGAGGACGGGCGAATGCAAAGCAGCATCGTCTCGTTCCTCTTCCAGCGGTGCGGCTGCGTCTCCGCCACTAATCTCCTCCCCGACACTGTTTTCGGGTCCATCAGCGGCGACAAAAATGTCGCTGCGCTCGATTCCGTGAGTCTGCACCAGCAGTTCAACCGCGTTTTCAGCTTCGGCGCGGGTGGCGAAGCGCGCTTCGATTGTCTGGCTCATCGTTACTCCTCTTTTGTAAATGAACAGGCATCAGGCTGGGATGCGGCGCAGCGGCTGAGTGAGGCAGTGTATGCCTCCCCCGCACGCAGCGAACTGAGAAATGTCGATCTCGTCCACAGCGTAGCCCGCCTTGCGCAGCGCGGTCGTGACAACCGTATCGGTGGCGCTTGTGAGGATTCGGCGCCCGCCTAGCGAAAGGATGTTACAGCCGAGCGAGGACGAGAGCGCCGTGGGCATGGGGATGATTTTGATACCGCGCTCATATAGAGCCTCGACGAACGTCGGGTCCAGCAGCTCCAGGCAGCCGATCGCCTCGTCCTTTTCTACCATGCAGAAAATAGTGTCGAGGTGCAGATGGTCGGCATGAAAGGGGCATAGCAGCACATCCCAACCCGCAGCCCGAAACGGCGCCGCGAACTCTTCCGCCCCCGCGGCGCAACTGCGTTCGCCCGACATACCCACTATGAGGAGACCCTCTCGCACAACGCAGACGTCCCCGCCTTCGATCGTGCCACGCGTGATCTGCCGCACAGGTATATTCCACTCAGCACAGGTTTCCAGCAGCGCATCGACTTCGCCTCGGCGGTGCGGCATGGCTGGATTGAGGGCGGTCATGCCCCATGGCGTCGCGACACCGATGTCGCGGGTGAAGCACATGTCCGGCAGATCGCGAAGTGGGGCGAGGCTATGACAGCGCACGCGATGCCGCTCTAGCGCCTCTACAAGCATGTTATGCTGCCGCAGAGCCTCAGCGGCATCGGTCTTAAAGCCGGCAGCCAGGGCCTCACGGGTGACGGCGCAGCAGGGCACGGGCGTCAAATGAAGCGGCGGGCAGAGGATGACGTCGGTCAGCCGGTCAGTCTCGCTTACAACATGACTCTCAAGAAATGCCGGCGGCACCTTGCCCGCCATGACGCCATCAAATGCACCGAAATCGACTTTCATGGTCATCTCCTGACCACGACAACCGAAACCCGTTATCGGCAGTTCCCCAGCTTATCATCGGTTAGGACGTTTTGAGGCGATCGGGTTGGCATATCGGGAGCGCCTGAGGCCAATCGGCGCGCGGCTTTTTGACCGGCGTTGGGACATTCGCGACAGTCAACTTTCGGACGTTCATCCAAGGAAGCAGACATTCGCCACCTTTATCATCACCACCGTATTGCGCCCAAAACTGGTCATTGAGGAACTGTTCGGCGATCTGGAAAGTGGCGGGACCGAAGCTGATCTGCCTGGGCCGAAGCTTCACTCGGTTGCATTGTATCTTGCAGGGGCTACGGCTTCACACTGGAGTTGCCGTTGCTCTCGCCATCCGGCTCCGGCCGGCGGCGGCGCCCGGCGAGCGAGGTTGTGGTCACGATCCCTATCTGCTCGATTGCTGAGCCATGTTCAGGCGCAACCTATGACTGGGTCAAGTGAGCCGATATCCGCCACCCGTCGAATGGATGATCGGCCGCATCATCTATGCAGCCGATCATGATATTCACCGCCTTAGCAAAGCAATTCAAGCCTGTCTAAACCGGACCTGCAGTGCTACGTATGGCCTAACTCTTGATGGTGTAAACTTCTTCAGTCTTTGAACCATCTGAATATGCCTCGATCACTCGCACCTTGTTGCCCTCAAACGAGAATGTGAGGATTTCGTCCTCTGGACCATCACGCCACCTTCCAGTGCCTGATCCAGCAAAGGAGTCCACGCCGCGCCAGTGAATCCTATTCCCTACAATCCGACAGTCCTGCTTCCACAGCTTCCCGTCATCCGGACGCTTATACTGATTGTGTACAATATCTCCGTCCGCAGAAGCCTTCATAATGGACGGGCTTTTCCCCATCAGAATAGCGATCCCAGCTTTGCAGGCACGGACTTGATCCTTACGTGACAGCGTAGTTGGCTCTCTGGGGGCAACGGCTCCCGGCTTGTCCATTTTGCCAAGCGCGGCGTCTGCATGATTCAGCGCCTCATCAGCCGCAGCTTCCGCGAGCACTGTCTCATTCGCTGCACGCACGGCCTCTCGCTCGTCTGACGAGGATCCGCACGCGGGAAGCCCGCCCATGCACACCAGCAAAATAGCAGTTGAGTGTAGCTTTTTCATTTGCCCTCCCGATGAAGTCTGCTCTGCCTATGGCGGTAATCACTTCCAGCCAAGAACCAGCTAACCGGCATTTTCATCCCGGAAATTTTCCGGATTGCACCATGCATTCGACTGAGAGAGCGAGACCATCGAAATTTTCATAGGGGCTTCCCCATGTTCATTTAAAGATTAAGATGCATTGCAAGGGGGAATTCGTGAATTTTTAAGCTGTTCTGGCAATCCTGCGGCCCTTCGGACGGAGGGCAGTCGCCTTGCGCGGCAAAGATTGGCGATTTCTACAAAAATTAGCACGAGGAAAGTATAACGATGACGGTAACCCTGCGGAAGAACTCGAGCGTCAGCCTTCAGAAGCAAGCCGGCAGTACCCTGACAGGTATTACTTTGGGCGTCGGCTGGGATGTTGCCACCAGCGGCAGCGGTTTCATGGGCAAGCTGTTCGGTGGCGGCCAGCCGGAAAGCATCGATCTTGACGCTTCCTGCATTCTCTTCGACGGCAGCGGCAAGCCGCTCGACATCGTCTATTTCGGCCAGCTCAACAGCAAAGACGGTTCGGTCCGACACAGCGGCGACAACCTCACCGGCGAGGGCGACGGTGACGATGAATCGATCGCCATCGATCTGACCCGGCTGCCAGATCTGGTCGAAACGCTGGTGCTGACCGTGAACTCCTTCCGGGGCCAGACCTTCGATAAGATCCAGAACGCCTATGGCCGCGTCGTGAACTCGAACGGCACGGAACTGGCGCGCTTCGACATCTCCGACTCCGGCCCGCACACCGGCCTGGTTCTTGCGAGCGTCACGCGCAATGGTGGCGATTGGACGTTCAAGGCCATCGGCGCCCGGGCAACCGGCCGCACGGCTCATGACCTGACGGCGGAAGCCGCTCGCCACATCTAATGCCTTTTGGCGGGGAGAAAAAAGCTCCCCGCCTTCATTCTGGAGTAACGCATGCAGCTGCAGCGGGGGGAAAAGCGCGGCCTGTCTGATCTTGGCGTCGGCAATCGTCTGACGATCAAGGTGGATTTTGGCCTCGAAGGTGTCGATATCGCAGCCTTCGGCCTCAACAAGGAAAAAAAGATTGGGGACGACCGCTATGTCGTTCTCTTCTCCAACACGCGTACGCCGGAGGGAGCAGTCACGCTCATTCCGACATCCGACAGTGCCGTCTTCAACATCGACCTCGACCAACTGCCAGCGGCCATGGATCGGATCGTATTTACCGCGACCCATGATACACGCCCGGTCGCTGAATCTAGGCCGCTCACTGTCACGATTGACGGTTCCAAGGCGATGTTCAACGTCGCAGAGCATCTCTCGTCCGAAAAGGCCGTGATGCTGATCGAGCTTTATCGCCACAGCTCCGGCTGGAAGGTTGGCACGATGGCGGCCGGCTTTGCAGCAGGGCTGGCCGCTCTCATCGAGCATTTCGGCGGGGAAATCGCTGAAACCCCTTCGCCTGCCCCCACGCCGACGCCGGCCGCGCCTCCGCCGCCCCCGCGTCCCGCAGCGCCGCCTCCACCTCCACCTCCGCCTCCGCCGCCTCCGGCAGCGCCTGTCTCGTTGAAGAAGATCACATTGGAGAAATCCAATCCGTCGGTCAGCCTCAAAAAGACCGGTTCGACGTTCGGCGAGATCATCCTTAACCTGAACTGGAACCAGGGCGAAGCGAAGCGCGGCTTCTTCGGCGGCGGGTCCAAGAAGGTCGACCTTGACCTCGGCGTCATGTTCGAGATGCATGATGGCTTCAAGGGTTGCATCCAGGCTCTCGGCGAGAGCTTCGGCTCGTTTGACTATGCGCCCTGGATTGAGCTCTCCGGCGATGACCGCACCGGCTCGGTCGCAACCGGCGAGACGATCCGGGTCAACGGACGCTTCTTCGACCAGATCAAGCGCATCGGGGTGTTCGCTCTGATCTACGACGGCGTCCCCAACTGGCGCCAGACCGACGGTATCGTCCGGATGAACATCCCAGGGCAGCCCGAGATCGAGGTTCAGATGAATGAAGGGGATGATAACCGCCGTCTCTGCGGTATCGCCCTCATCGATAACGTGGGGGGGAACCTGCAGATGAAGCGCCATATGAAATATTATCGCGACCAGAAGCAGTTCGCCGACGACATCGGCATCCGCCTGCGCTGGACAGCCGGCTCGAAGGATTGAGCCGGCCACCTCATCGTTTCACATTTTTGCGGCAGGATTGACCTGTTCCAGCCAGCCCACAGGGGGGTATAAATGAAGAATTTCACAGGGTCATTGGCGTTCACCGTCTTTGCCCTCATTGCAGCCGGTTTGGTCGGTTACAGTGAGTCCGGGTTGCTCAGCGGCGCCCTTTCCATGGCTTTCCTTGCGCTGGTGCTCGGCGTTATGGAAACCTCGCTCAGCCTCGACAATGCGGTTGTCAACGCGACCGTCCTCAAGGACATGGACGAGGTTTGGCGCCGCCGCTTTCTCACCTGGGGCATGCTCATCGCCGTCTTCGGCATGCGCATCATTTTCCCGATCCTGATCGTCTCCTTCTCGGCCTTCGTCTGGCCGTGGGAAGCCGCGCGCATCGCGGTCACCGACCATGAACTCTACGAGCAGATCGTCACCGGTGCCCATGTCGGCATTTCTGGCTTTGGCGGCGCGTTCCTGATGCTGGTCGGCCTCAGCTTCTTCTTCGACGACGAGCGCGAGCATCACTGGCTCGGCTTCATCGAAGGCCCGCTGTCGGCTTTCGCCAAGATCCCTTATTCTCCCTACATCGCGACCGTCGCGATCGTTGCTGGCCTGTCCTTCCTCGTCCACGGTCATGAACAGCAGACCTTCCTGATTGCCGGCCTCGCCGGTGTTGTGGTCTACTTCCTCGTGCAATGGTTCGGGGACCTGGTCGGCGGCGAAGAAGATGCGACCGGTGCGGTCGTTCGTTCAGGCGCAGGCGCGTTCCTCTACCTTGAGGTTCTGGACGCTTCCTTCTCCTTCGACGGCGTGATCGGCGCCTTTGCCATCACCAACAACATCATCCTGATTGCTCTGGGCCTCGGCATCGGCGCCTTCTTCGTCCGCTCGATGACCATCGCGCTGGTGAAGGGTGGCCACCTGGCGGAATTCCGCTTCCTCGAGCCTGGTGCCTTCTATGCGATCATCGCCTTGGGCATGATCATGCTTCTGAGCATCCGGATCGAAACCCCGGAAGTCGTCACCGGCCTGCTGGGCGCGGCCATTCTAGCGCTCTCGCTCTGGGCATCGGTCCGCCACCGCAAGCGCTTTCCACATGAATATGAAGAGGGTGGTGAAGCCGAAGCGATCCTGCCCACCGGCCAGGTCATCGTCGGTGCGCATACGGCAGGCGCCGACACGGTCGAACCGACCAGCCCGGCTGCTTCGCCGACCGGCAATCCTGGTCCGCAGACGGCCTGATCGAGCAACGGGGCGCCCGACGGCGCCCCTTCATATCACCATCAGACAAACGCAAGAGCCATGCAGCTTCAAAAAGGCGCAAACGCCGAGATCGATAGCAATATCGTGGAAATCAGCTGGCACGCCACGCCCGGCAAAGCCGAGGTGGACGTCTCAGCCTATCTTTTGACCGGCGAGCGCAAGGTCGAAGGTGATGCTGGCATGGTTTTCTATGGCCAGCGCAGCGTCCCGGGTGCAAACCTCACGATCTATCAGGAACAGCGCGCAGCGGTTTTCGAGATCAACCCAGCCACACTGCCTGCGACCATCGAGACCATCGCTTTCTGCGTGGCACTGGACACAAGCCACGATCAGTCGCGCCGCCTCGCCGACGTTGGTGCTCTCAAAATGCAGATGGGATCGAACAGCTTCGAGATCCCACTAGCCGGCATGTCCGAGCAGGCTCTCATCATCTGTGAAGTCTATAAGCGCAACGGCACCCTCAAGGTGCGGGCCGTCGGTCAGGGCTTCAACGGCGGTTTGGCCCCGCTTGCTATCAATTTCGGCGTCGACGTCGAAGGCGCCAATGAACAAGCGCCAACGCCAGTCTCCGCCCCGTCAACACCAGTGAGCGCTGTCTCCCTCAAGAAGGTCACGCTCGCCAAAAATGAGCGTGTGAGTCTGTCGAAAGCCACGGGCAGCATTCGCGCCAAGCTCAAATGGGAAGGACGTGGAAAGGGAGAGGGCGACCTCGACCTCTATTGCTTCTACGTCCTCAAGGACGGGACCTGCGGCAAGGTGTATTGGAAGGACATGGGGCGCTCTCACGCGCTGCCCTACATCAGCCTGTCGGGAGATTCTCAGGTAGCTGGTGAAGAAGAAATAGTCCTGCATCGCCCGGACGAGCTTCGCTACGCCCTGTTTGGTGCTTACAGCGCCGTCAGCAACGGCGCCGGCTCTTTCGAGAGCTATCGTCCCAAGCTCATCTTCTACGGCCAGGATGGCAGCGAGGTCACCGTGCCACTGCTCAATCCGAACCGGACCTCCTACTGGGTCGCCATCACCCATCTCGATATCGATCGCGAGATCGTGATCCAGCATGTCGAGACATATGGGAAGAGCGGCCGCGCCTTTGTTGCTGCTGAACGGGCGCCCCGCCTTCATGCGGATGGCACCTGGGACATCAGCAAGGGGGCAATCGAATTCAAGCGCAAGTAGCTTGATCATCTCTCGCGTGCTGCTGGGCGGGCGCCGCGCGGAACCACCAACGCCAAAATGAAAGGACGTTTGAAACATGGCAATTTCGCTTTCCAAGGGTGGCAATGTCAGCCTGTCGAAGGAAGATCCAACTCTCGACGAAATCATGATCGGCCTGGGCTGGGACGCGCGCGCCACCGACGGCTCGGACTTCGACCTCGACGCCTCGGCCTTCCTGCTGGCCGCCAGCGGCAAGGTCCGCAGCGACAGCGACTTCGTCTTCTACAACAACAAGGTCGTGGCCGGCGTTGAGCATCAGGGCGACAACCGCACCGGTGCCGGCGAAGGTGACGACGAGCAGATCAAGGTCACGCTGTCGAAGCTGCCGGCCGACGTCGACAAGGTCGCGATCGTCGTCACCATCCACGAAGGCGAGGCCAAGGGGCAGAGCTTCGGCCAGGTCTCGAACGCGTTCATCCGCCTGGTCAACCAGCAGTCGAACAACGAAGTTGTCCGCTACGACCTGTCGGAAGACGCCTCGGTCGAAACCGCGATGATCCTCGGCGAAGTCTATCGTCACGGCACCGACTGGAAATTCCGCGCCGTCGGCCAGGGCTTCAAGGGCGGCCTGGGTCCGCTTGCCACCAATTACGGCGTCAACGTTGGCTGATCTGTTCCGGGGGCGCAGCCGCGCCCCCGGCCTGACTTCACACCTTTCAAAAACACAGCACCAGTAGGAGTGTTCAATGGCTGTTTCTCTCGTCAAAGGCGGCAACGTTTCGCTCTCCAAGGAGGCTCCGGGGCTCACCTCCGTCACGGTCGGCCTCGGCTGGGACGTGCGCAAGACCGATGGCCAGGCCTTCGACCTCGACGCCTCGGCTTTCATCATCGGGGAAACCGACAAGGTCATCTCGGACGCGCACTTCGTGTTCTACAACAACAAAACCTCGCCCGACGGCTCGGTCGTCTATGGCGGCGACAACCGCACCGGTGACGGCGAAGGCGACGACGAAACCATCAAGATCGATTTCGCCAAACTGCCGGCCGACGTGAAGAAGGTCGTGATCGCGGTCACCATCCACGAAGGCGCCGAGCGCAAGCAGAATTTCGGTTCGGTCTCGAACGCCTACGCACGCGTCATCAACGATGCCGATGGCAAGGAGCTCGCGCGTTTCGACCTGTCGGAAGACAGCAGCACCAACGCCGCCATGATCTTCGTCGAGCTGTATCGCAGCGCCCAGGGCGAGATCAAGGTGAAGGCGATCGGCGAAGGCTGGGAATCGGGCCTGGCGGGCCTGGCCGGCGGTATGGGCGTTAACCTCGGCTGATATCCATGAAGCGGCCGGTCATCTAGCCGCTACCTCTCGAACCGCCGGGGCTTGCCTTCGGCGGTTCAACTGTCTTTTTTGTCCATAGGATATCGAGCCTTGAACCTGATGAACCCCGGCGAAAAGCGTGCCATCGCGGATTTCACTGACAGCAATGTCATCAACGTGATCGTTGCCCATGATCCGGCCGACATCGACATTGCCGCCTTCGGACTCGACGCGGCGAAAAAGATTGCCGACGACCGCTATACGGTCCTCTTCAGCAACAACGCTAGCCCGGACAAATCCATCACTATGTCCCGGTTGGACAGCGGGACGCTCTTCTCGATCTATCCTGAGAAGGTCCCGGGGCATATCGACCGCATCACGATCACCGCGACCCATGACACGCTCCCGCTGCAACGAGCCACCGTGTTGAAGGCGACCATCAACAACGCTGTGACCGTCGACGCCAAGCCGCATCTCGGCGACGAAAAAGCAGTTATGCTGCTGGATCTCTACCGCCATAATGGTGCCTGGCGCCTCGGCGCTGTCGTGCAGGGCTTTGCCGGTGGTCTTGCGGCCTTGGTCACACACTTCGGCGGAGAGGTCGATGACGGATCTGCTTCATCCCCCGCACCGAGCACCCCTGCGCCGGCGCCCATTCCGTCCGCCGCGCCATCCGCGCCTGTCTCGCTGAGCAAGGTCGATCTGCGCAAGCAGCAAGTCGGCGTCTCGCTCAAGAAGCTGGGGATCGAGCATGAGAAGGCCGAAGTCCTGTTCGTCATCGATGGCAGCGGCTCCATGGCCAAACTCTACAGCAATGGCACTGTCCAGGAGACGGTGGAACGCATCGCGCCAGTAGCCCTGCGGCTAGACGATGATGGCACCATGTCGACCTGGTTTTATGCCTCGCGTTGCAAGCAGGTCGAGGATCTGACCGCAAAAAACCTCGAAGGCTTCGTCGCACGTACACTTCCTTCTCCCGGCGCGAAAATCGGCGCCCGCGAGACCGGCAAGAAGGGCTTCTTCGGCGGCGCGGTCAAGGAAGGCGGGGACTCCATCGGCTACGGCAATAATGAGCCAGTGGTTATGAATGCCATTCTGGACGCCGAGCCGAGCCACCGCACCAAGCCGCTGGTGATCATTTTCCTGACCGACGGCGGAATCGACGGTTCGACCTCGAAAGAGATCATCGCGATACTCCAGCGGATCTCGAACCGCCCGATTTTCTGGCAGTTCGTGGGCGTCGGCAACGCGAACTACGGGGTTTTGCGAAAGCTCGATACCATCGACGGCCGGGTTGTCGACAATGCGGGCTTCTTCAGCGTCGATGATCTCTCGCGCATCAGCGACGATCAGCTTTACGACCGCATTCTATCCGAATTCCCAGCTTGGCTGAAGGCTGCGCGTGCCGCACGGATCATGCCCTGACCGCCTGTCTTAACCACAAAAGCACCATCTCTCCTCTAGGACTTTCCCATGCGTATCTGGTTCAATCGCGGCTTCTCCCTTGCTCCTATCTCGGCTGCCATGATCGCAGTCGATCCGACGCTGGAGGTCTACGCGAGCGTGGGCGAAGGCATGCCGGCCTATGAGGGGCCGACGGAGACCTGGGTCGAACCCAATTTGCCGGTGGCTCAATATGTCGAATGGGCGCGGGAGATAGTGATCGCCCGGGGCATCGATATCCTCATCCCGACACGGTACCGCAAAGCCCTCTCGCAAGCAGACCTGCCCTGCCGGGTGGAATTGCCAGGTTCGATCGAGACGCTCGCTCTTCTCGAGGACAAATATGATTTCGCGGAGGCGATCCGCGACGAACCCTTCCACCTGCTGACCACGCCCGTCGAAACCACGTGGCAGTTGGAGAGCAGCATCTTCACCTTTCCAGAAGTCCATGGCGAGGACGCCGAACCCTGCGTAAAGCCGCGCAAGGGCGTCAATGGCCTCGGGTTCTGGCATCTGACCAAGGTCAATCCGACCAGCCATCTCCTCAACCCAGACGAGCGGAAGATCCGAGTGGACCTCTACCTCGATGCCATGCGCGCGCAGGAGGTGGACGGCCCGATCGATGAACTCGTGCTGATGGAATTCCTGCCGGGCCCAGAGATCTCGTTCGACATTCTCGCGCACCACGGCCGGCTGCTGAAGGCAGTCGCGCGCACGAAACAGGAGAACGGCCGCCAGCGTATCCAGTCCGAGCATCCGCTGAAGGACGCGGCCGCCCGGCTGATCGAGCTGTTCAACCTGCATGGCGTTGTGAATGTCCAGTTCCGCAAGGCCAAGGACGGTAGCTGGAAGGCGCTTGAGATCAACAGCCGTCCCGCCGGCGGCGTTGTCTATGGCGAGAAAGTCGGCGCGCGCATCATTGCGGATTGGGCGGGACTGCTGACCAGCCGTCTCACCCCGGACAGCATCGACCGTCGCTCGATCGACACTGAGATCGCCATCTCAAACACCGTTCTTGAAGTCAGCTAAGCACGAGGGCCTCTGGTGATCACTCCGCAACCTGGTCAACGCATCCAGCTTAACAATAATCCAGAATGCCACATCCGGATTCTGGGGCGCGATGCTGAGCGATTGGGCGTCGCAGCGATCAACTCGCAGGGCGCAGTTCTGCCGTTCGAGGAAGGTCAGGAGGGGAGCTGGTATCTCTCCTCCTTCGCTCCGTTGGGTGATCAGTTCGAGATCATCGCCTACATCGTTGATGATCGGTCAGGAGGCTTCGTCAATCAGAGCTATCCCATCCAGATGGAGATTTCAGGCGAGCAATATGCGCTGCCGGCTCCAGACGGCCAACTCGCCGCCATCATCCTCTCTGAAATCTACGTGAAGGCCGGCACTCGGCGGATGAAGGTCTCGAACGAAGGCTATACCTTCGGCATCGACGCCTATCTCCGCGCCCGCAATCTCGCCTCTGTGACCATGCCCTTCCGGCAGCAAAAGCGGGCGCGGACGGAAGAGCCAGACCAAACTTCGCCGTTTGAACCCGACCGGCATCGCCCGTCCGCAGCCCCAGGACAGGTCATCGGCACCGGCAGCGGTATCATCGTTGCGCCTGATCTCGTGATCACCAATGCCCATGTCATCGAGGATGGAGAGAGCTTTCGTCAGGGACGGACGCAAAATCTCCTCCGACCGGTCGCAGTAGATCCCAAGCATGATTTGGCGCTGCTCGAAGGCTCAACCAATGGCCAGCCTCTGCCCATGCGTATCGGTGCGCCTATCTGGCTCGGCGAAAGCGTGATGGCTGCCGGCTTTCCCCTGATGGATGTGCTGGGCGCTGATCTGAAGGTGACTACCGGCAACATCTCAGGCCTCACCGGAAACCACGGCGACATCTCCCGCTTCCAGTTCACCGCCCCCATCGGGTCAGGCTCCTCTGGCGGCGCCATCGTCGATGAATATGGGAACCTGGTCGGCGTCACCTCGGCGTCCCTTGCCCATGGAAATATGCGCGAGCGCGGTTCGATCTCAGAGAATGTGAACTTTGGCATCCGCAGCAGCTTTGTTTTCGAAATGATCGCGGCCGCCGGCTTCACCGCGCCAACCCTTGGCCACCATTCGGAGAATAATCGCCGGGAGGTCGTCAACCGGCTGCGCGCCAGCGTCGTCAGCATCATCGTCAGCGCCTGAGGGGGTCTCGTGGGTTTTCGATTCAGCAAACGTATTTCAATCTTGCCGGGCGTCCGGCTCAACCTCAGCGGCTCTGGTGCTTCGCTATCGATCGGGCCGCGCGGCGCCTCGATTACGATGGGTAAGCGCGGTGTTTATGGCAATGTCGGCATCCCTGGAACCGGGCTGAGCTATCGCGAGCGGCTCGACAAGCCCAGCCGCAGCTCCATTCCAAGTCGGCCACCAGCCGTGCCAACGCCCCCGGAGCCTCAGATCCCCAACGGCCTCGTAGCTCGGATTGTCGAGGATCAGCTGGTGTTTCTCGATGGGGAAGGCCAGTCCATTGACCCCGCACTGATCCCGCTCATCAAGCGAACCATGAAGGACGAATTGCGCGAATTCCTTCAGGAAAATGTCGATGCGCGTAATGGCGCTGCCACCTCTCTAACGACCATCCATCTCGACATTCCCCAAACCGTGGGCCAGATCTCCGGCTCCAGCGCGGGAAAGCCAAGCCGCGAGCAATTTGCTTCTGGCGAGGAACACATGGCGGCGCTCATGGCTTGGCGGGCCGCTCAAGCGAACGCGGGGCCCGATCTCGCTGCGATCGAAGACGCTTTGCTGCAACGTCTCGGCTGGCTGGAATGGCCCCGCGAAACCAATATCGCGATTTCCTTCAGCGGCGGCAGGCTACTACTCGACGTGGACCTCCCGGAAATCGAGGACATGCCCTCGGTCAAATGGTCGGCTGACTTCACACAGCTGGCATTCCGCCCGAAAGAGCTGACCCAGAAGGAGCGCGCAGCTCTTTACCTCGACCATGTCTGTTCGCTGCTGGTGCGGCTCGTAGGGCATTCTATGGCGGTCGCTGAACCTATCCATACCGTCGCCCTGTCCGCCTACACGCAGAGAAGCGGGGCAATTGGGCAGGAACGAGACGAATATGTGGCCACCTTGTCGGTCGATCGGCCTGCATGGGGCGAGGTCAATCTTGCCTCCCTAGCGGAGATTGAGCCTCAAAATCTGCTCCGGCATCTCGGGGCAAAAATAGAAACCAACAGCAGAGGAATACTGCTGGTCCAGACGCCTCTGACATGATCAAATATATGCAGGGCATACCCGGCTATCGGGTTCACAGATAAAGAGGAAATTTCTGATCCATGACGATCATGGTCGACGACACGCGCGTCGTGACGCTTGAAAGCGGCACTCTCACTCTCAAAATTCAGAACGACGCTTCGATCGACGAATTGTGCGGCTTTGCAGCTCGCGCCAATCCTAAGCGTGGGTTCCTGATCGTCTCGAAGGTTCTCGGACGCCACCTGCCGGCGGCTCCGGCCGCCATGCGCGGTTCCATGGATCAGCTGGGGGCTATGCTGCCCGCCGACTTACCCCAGCCGGTCGCCTTCCTCGGCATGGCAGAGACGGCGACAGCTCTTGGGCAAGGCGTGTTTGCCGCCTATCGGCGCAACAATCCTGATGTCTCTGCTCTCTACCTGCAGACCTCCCGCCAGCGCGTCGACGGATCAACGATCATCGCAACCTTTGAAGAGGGGCACAGCCATGCAACCTCGCATCTCGTCCAGATCGCGGATGAGCAGCTGATCGCGCTCGCGCGTTCCGCCCGAACCCTCGTCATCATCGATGACGAATGCAGCACGGGCCACACCTTCATCGGCGGCGCGGAAGCAATGATGGCGGCCTTGCCGAACCTTGAGCGCATCGAAACCTGCTGTCTCACCGACTGGAGCGGCCAGGCCTATTGCACGGCCATGCCGCTTCCCACCACCGGGCACGCGATCCTGCGGGGCGCGATGAACTGGGAGAAGAACCCGGACCAGGTGCCGCCCCAGTTGGCCAGCACAAGCAATGGTGTGGGCACGGCGCCGGCCACTGGCATGGGCAGCCGTTCGGGTCTTCTCGACCCGGAGTGCGCCTTCCGAGCGCCGGTGGAACCCAAGGCCGGAGAGCGCATCCTTGTGCTTGGCGACGGCGAACACAGCTATGAAGCCTTGCTCATCGCCGAGGAAATCGAAGCCAAGGGCGGGATCGCCGCCGTCCAATGCATCACCCGGACGCCCGCGCTGCTGGGCCATGCCATGGAAACCGTATCGCATTTCGACGATGCTTACGGCAGCGGCGCCCCCTGCCACCTTTATAACATCCTGGGCCATCAGCCCGACCGCATCATCATCACTGCGGAGATTGCGGGTGAACAGATCCGCCAGGCGAAGGCGGCCGTCGCCGCTCTTGGCAAGGACATACCGATTGAGATGGTCCTTTGCGCATATCACTCTGCGGAGGAAAAATAAGAATGACCGCGCCTGTTGTGTTCACCGATCTGGATGACACCCTGTTCCAAACTGCCCGGAAGTGCCCTGACAAGAAGGCGGATGGCCTCCGCCTGATGAGCACGCTCGTCGATGGTTCGCCGTCGGGCTATGCCACTAAGCGCCAGGAAAACCTGCTCGGCTGGTTTCGCGCCGGCAAGGTCATCCCCGTGACCGCCCGCAGCACCGAAGTGATGGCCCGGGTCGATATTGAGCAGGCGCCAGCGATCTGCTCCAACGGTGGCTGCATCACCCTTGAAGGGGGGTCGGTCGACGAAGAGTGGCACAGCCACCTCATCGCCTCGGCCGCCAAAGAGCCCAGCATCCATGAGATATACGGGGAGATGACCCGACCGCTTGAAGCAGAGCAGTTCCGTCACTGGGTCGTCTCCGAGCACGGCCTGCCACTCTACATCGTCATCAAGAGCAACATCGATGATGGCGAAGTCCTGGATGAGCTGACTGAGGTTCATGCCGAGATTACGCCGCTCGGCTGGCGTCGCCACAAGAACGGCAACAATCTCGCCTACATGCCCTCGTGGCTGAACAAGCGGCACGCGGTCACCTACCTCATCGAGAAAGTCCGCTCCATCGCGCCCGACGCCCCGATCATCGGCGTCGGCGACAGCACCTCGGACGTCGGCTTCATGGACCTGTGTGACTTTGCCATGGCCCCCACCAATTCTCAGTTCTGGAACGCTGTGCGCAGCGGCAATGATTGGACCCGCTAATGAGCACGATCCTCGCTGAAAAACCCGCCCTGTTCTCCGGCTCTTACGATCCGTCTGACGTCCAGATCCTGCTTAAGCCGGCCGCAATCCAGCATGTCGATGTCGAGGAGAAGGAGCGCCTGATCCAGTCGGGCACGCGCCACTATTCTGAAATGCTGTCACCCGAAAAGGTGCCGGACGAGCGCTATATGACGCTCTATGCCGACGCGCTTCGCCGTAATGGCGGGTCGCTGCGGGCACATATCGAGTTCCTCGCGCGCAAGATCGCGGCGCGCCCGGAAACCGCCAAGGAATGTGTCGTCATTTCTCTGGCGCGGGCAGGGACGCCCATCGGCGTCCTTTTGAAGCGCGCTCTGGTCCGTATCGGCATTGATGCCCATCATTATTCGATCAGCATCATTCGCGGTCGCGGCATCGACCTCAATGCCCTTCGCTACATCAAGGCTCGTCACGGTACGGAAACCTCGATCTTCCTCGACGGATGGACCGGCAAGGGCGCGATCAAGGGTGAGCTCGAGCGCTCGCTCGCTGAGGAATCGCTCGGCTTCTCGCCCTATCTTGCAGTCATCGCCGATCCCGCCGGCTGCGCGGATCTGGCTGCCACGACCGAGGATTATGTCATTCCGAGCGGCCTGCTGAACGGCATCGTCTCGGGTCTCATCAGCCGTTCTGTCCTGACCGATGACTTCGTGGGTCCAGACGATTTCCACGCCTGCCTTTTCCAGGAAGAGCACGCGCCATTCGACAGCAGCCGTGATTTCATCACTGCCATCGAAAATGCGCCCATGCCGAAGGCAATTTGGAATCCATGGTCGCTGAATGAAGCGAAAGCAGCACGCGACGGACGCGAAGCCCTGCTCCGCAAGTTCACCGTGGAAGGTGAGATCAGCGACGTAAACCGGATCAAGCCGGGCATCGCCGAAGCAACCCGGGCGATCCTGCGCCGAGTTCCTGATCGGGTCTGCGTCCGCGATCTCAATGACCCTGAAGTCCAGCATATCAGGCATTTGGCAGAAGCTGTCGGCCTGGTGGTCGAAGAAATGGACCTGAAAAACTACCGCGCCGTGACGATCATCAAGCGCCTGCAGGGGGAACAGGAATGAAAGCAATTGAGTTGGGGGCAACCCTGTACGTCCCCGCGATCAAGGACAATCTCCTCGACACTGCCTACGGAGCCAACCCTTCGGTTCGTTCCATTGTCATCTGCCTTGAGGACGCCATTCGCGAGGATCAGGTTGAGCAAGCTGAAGCGCGCTTTGCCGAAGCGCTGACCCAATTTGCTGCGCGCGAAACGCCTGTTCTGGTGTTCGCGCGTCCGCGCAATATCGAGATGCTGGTCCGCTTGCTGCGCCTTCCGGGCATTGAAGCAATCCAGGGATTTGTCCTCCCGAAGATCACGACTCAGAACCTGCCCCAATGGCTTTCCGTGCTCGTCCACGGAAAACATGCCTTCATGCCTACGATCGAGGGCGAGGAAGCCTTTGACCGGACGGCGCTCAGCCGTCTGCGGGACCAGCTGCTGCCCTATGCCGACCGTGTCACCGCTATTCGCATTGGCGGCAATGATATCCTCAACATCCTAGGCGTTCGTCGCTCCAATACGAGGACCGCCTATGATGGTCCGCTTGGGCCGGTCATCCGCGACATTGCTGGAACCTTCCTGCCCTACGGCTTCAGCGTCGCAGCGCCCGTTTTCGAGCATTTCTCCTCAACCGATTTGCTCCGCGCTGAGGTTGAACAGGACATCGAACATGGCTTGCTGACCAAGACAGCGGTTCATCCTTTGCAGATGGAAACCATCCAGAGCCTGTACCGTCCAAGCGGCGCAGAAATGGCCGAAGCTCGGGCGATCCTCGAAAAGGACGCCCCGGCGGTTTTCGGCGCCCATGGCAGCATGTGCGAGCCTGCCACGCACTCACGATGGGCCGGCACGATCATTCAGCGGGCACAAATCTATGGCACCGCGACACCGGTCACAGAGGCGCAAAGCAGAGTCGCATAGGCTGGAGCACGCGCAAGAAATCGCCTAGTTACTGAATGCAGAACGAATTTTGGGGGTAACCATGAACGATCTTGTCCTTAAAGCGCCGGAACCCGTAGCCGCTATCCCATCGGAAAAGGCTGCTGGCCTTGTGCCGATTGATTCCGACGTTAAGAGCAAGCTCGACGTCAAGGTGGACCAATATGTAGGCGAACTGGTATCGCTCGACGCCAACAGCCCGGACTTCGGCAACAAGGTCAACCAGCTGGCCAACATCGGCCAGAAGGAGATCGTTGCCCTCACGAGCCAGAGCAACCGCTTTCTCGATCGCCCAACCAAGGCGATGGACGGTGAGGGTGACGTCGGCAGCTCCCTGATCGAATTGCGCAATGTCATCGAAGGGCTCGATCCGTCGCGCGATGGCGGCCTGCTCCAGCCACGCAAGCTGTTCGGCATTATCCCCTTTGGCAGCAAGCTGAAGGCCTATTTCGACAAATATGCGTCTGCTCAAAGCCACATCAACGGCATTCTCACGGCTTTGACCCGAGGCAAGGATGGCTTGCTTCAGGACAACATCGCCATCGAAGCTGAGCGTCGCAAAATGTGGGAAATGATGGGGAAACTGGAGCAGATGATCCATATCTCCAAGACCCTCGACACCCGCCTCGAGGACAAGGCGGCAGAACTGGACGCGGTTGATCCAGCGAAAGCCAAGGCCATCCGCGAGCAGGCGTTGTTCTACGTTCGCCAGCGCACCACCGATCTCCTCACCCAGATGGCCGTCACGGTCCAGGGTTACCTCGCCATGGACCTGATCAAGAAGAACAACATCGAGCTGATCAAGGGCGTCGATCGTGCGTCAACGACGACCATTGCAGCCCTGCGCACCGCCGTGACGGTAGCGCACGCGCTCGCCAGCCAGAAGCTCGTGCTGGATCAGATCACGGCCCTCAACACGACCACCTCGAACATGATCGAGAGCACCAGCGAACTGCTCAAGACCAACACGGCACGCATCCATGAGCAGGCGGCCTCCTCGACCATTCAGGTCGAAACGCTTCAGAGGGCCTTTGCCAACATCTACGCGACGATGGACGCCGTCGATGAATTCAAGATCAAGGCGCTGTCGAACATGAAGCAGACGGTCGATGTCCTCTCGGCCGAAACCGAAAAGGCCAAGGGCTATATCGCCCGCTCGGAAGGCGCATCGCAGCGCGCTCTCGGGACGGATCCGCTTCTCAGCATCGCATGATCGCTGCCCTTGCAATCCTTTTTGGACTGATTGCTGCATGGTACGTCCTGCAGTTGCTGCTCTACCAGTATCGCAATAAGCGTGCTGGTAGGGCAGTATGGGTGGCGTATGACGCGCGGTTGAAGAAAGATGGACGAAGGTCATGGCGAGAAACAAGACGCGAGCTGGAGGCTGAATTGAGCATTTTTGACAAGCTCAACCGCGCCCTGTTCGGTGCCCAGAGTTCCCCATCCACGAAGCCGACCAATGCCATTTCTGCCGCCGCCACTCCGCTACCGCCGGCGATCATCGACTATGAAGATGAACGCGTACCCGGCCCAGCCAAAGACCGGATACGCCGCATCCATGCTTGTCTGCAACAGGTCGAGGCAGCGATGGAACGTGAAACCATTCCCGGCTTCTCCCGCGTCGATGTCGAGCAAATGCGCAGTCATCATCTGCCCAAGCTTGTCAAAAGCTACATCGACATCCCGGCGTTGCACCGGTCAGAGATCTTTCGCAAGACCGGCAAATCAGCCAGCTTCATCCTGAATGAGAGCCTCGACAAGATGCAGAGCCGGATCGACGAAATCCTGCGCAATCTCGCTCAGCATGACATAGATGCCTTCACTCAAAACACCCAGTTTATCGGGCAGCGCTATGCGGATGAGGACAACCCCTTTTTATGATATCATTGATTGCCGCCGCTGCGATGATTGTGCCTTCTGGCAAGATTTTCCAGTGTCGTCCCACTCACGTATATGACGGAGATGGACCGGTATGGTGTGCCGAGGGTCCAAAAGTTCGGATCAGCGGCATCGCTGCGCGAGAGGCCGATGGCACATGCCGCCCTAATCAGCCTTGTCCTCAAGCGTCAGCGGAGCAAGCCCGTGACGCATTGGTCAATCTGTTCGGAGGACCGAAAGGACGCATTGCGACTGGCCACATTCAGGTTCGGTCAGCCCCGATGGTCTGTCGTTCAGTCGGAGACGCTGGTGTCATCGGTCCTGCAATTCTCCGCAAAAGTGGGCTTTGAAAATTCCTTAGTTGGTGGCCCCTTCATCTCATTCTGCCGGGGCTAGCCCTGGCAGAATGAGATGAGCCGACATCGTCCTCATCTCCTTTGCAGACGCGGAGACGGGGCCGATGATCCGACTTAGAGAATTGATGATGATCCTCGAGCTACATCGGCAGGGCGTATCGATATCCGCCATCGCCCGACGCACTGGTCGCGATCCCAAGACCATCCGCAAATATATCAAACGGGGCGTCGAAGGTCCGGTGTATGGCCCACGCGCATTGGGGCGGCCGAACAAGCTGGCGCCCTATTTGGAACTTCTACGCGAGCGGGTGACGGCCTTTCCTGATCTGACGGCAGCGCGCCTGACGCGTGAAATCCGTGAGCTGGGCTATATGGGTGCCTATACCGCTGTGAAGCGGTTCCTAGCAGCGATCCGACCAGAAAATGGCCCCAAGCCCTTCGAGGTTCGGTTCGAGACGCCGCCTGGTATACAGGCGCAGGTCGACTTCGCCCGGTTCGTTGTCGATTTTGCCGATGAACCCGGCATCAGCCGGATCGTCTGGCTGTTCAGCCTGGTGCTGGGGCATTCGCGCTTCTTGTTCGCGCGCTATGTCATGCATCAGGATCTCCAAACTCTGTTGCGCTGTCATATGCAGGCTTTTGAAACGATCGGCGGCGTTCCGATCGAGATGGGGGATCTCGACGGTTTTGCCTTCGCCGACCGGATAAGATCGCTCGACCCTACTACCGCGATCATTTTCATGACGGCCTGGCCGACCACGGCCAATGCAGTGGATTCGGTCCGACGCTATGGCGGGCTCGATTATCTGGAAAAGCCACTGGACGAAGAGCGCCTGCTGGCCGCTGTCGCCGAGGGTGTCGACTGGTCGCGCCAACGCCGGCGACAGATGAGCAGGACCGCAGCACTCTCGCCGCGCGAACGGCAGGTGTTCGAACTATTAATCCAGGGGCATAGCAACAAGGTGATTGCCGGCATGCTGGGCCTCAGCCCTAAGACGGTCGAGGATCATCGTGCTTCGGTCATGGCCAAAACCGGCGTGAACGGGTTGGCGCAGTTAATCGCGCTGGGCGGCTGAGTCGCCCCATTCGAATGTTTAGTTTCGGTAACGGAACTTTTACTCTGGGCGGCAACATATGCGGCTGTTATCCGGGAATAATCCGGATGGTGCTCCGGAGCAGTTCCGGGCATGTGGTGCGAACGGTCGGCAGGGGGCGCTGACCGTAAGGGGGTGATCATAATGCGGTTGAAGACGATGATGGCGCTGTGCCTCGGCACGGTGACTATGCTGAGCGGCTGTGGCGAAAAGACCAGCGATGGTGGGGAGCCAGCCGTTCAATCGGCTCCAGCCGGTGATTCGAAAGCTGCAATCCGCTCCGCCATCATCGCCAGAAACTTTGGCGAGGCCGCTCGCCGGGCCAAAGAGTTGACGGAAAGTTCGCCCGAGGACGCCGAAAGTTGGCTGCTGCTGGCGCGAGCCGAGGCGCTGTCCGACAATGAGGGCGCGGCGCTCGATGCGCTCGACCGTGCGGTGCGCGCAGGGCTGGCAGATACCGATCGGGCACTTGCTGATCCCGCCTTCGGCGCTATCCGTGATAGCGATCGTTTCGTCGCGATCGAAGAGCGCGCCAATCCTGCCGCGCATGCCAGCGGGGCTCGTCCGGTCGCTTCACCAGCTTTGAAGAAGCATGAGCAGCCGGAGGTCGAAGTGAGCGACGATTATATCCGCGCAGGGGATGTGGTCATCAAGGGCGATCTCTGACCGTTCCCGCCTCTCTCCTTACATCATAATCATTCTTCGAAAGGATTTTCCATGCGCGATATGTCGCGTCTCCTGCTCGGCGCGTGTGCCGGGCTGGCTCTCTCCATGCCTGCCGCGCTTGCGGAGATCTCCAGCGGCGAAGGCCGCGCGCCAATCGGTAAGGATATCGAATCCGTGCGCACCATTGCGGAAAGCGAGGCGCGTCGCGCCATTGTGACGCAGATGTTGCTGCGAACGATCGGTCAGCAGCGCATGGGCGAGGTCGGCCAGCAGCAGATCGATTCCATCGCCGGCCAGATTGGCGCCGAGATGATCGTGACGCGAGAACCGCGCCGCGAGGGCAATATCTTCTTCATGAAGCTGACCGCCGACATTGACGGCGGCTGGTTTGCCCAGCGGCTGGACGATCAGGGCATCCAGAGCAATTCGCAACGTGCCTCCGGCGACCAACAGCGGATCATGGTGATGATCGATCCGAAGACGGGACCGGGCCGCGACTTCAGCAAGCCCGCCGAAGTGACGGTCGAATATGACCGCCAGACTGGCGGCTCCTTCAGCGACAAGTCCGTTGTCGCCGCGTCGGAAAAGGATCGTTCGGCATCGAGCGACCGCAGCGCCGGAGCCTATCGCGGCTCGGCTGCCAGTGCGATCGGCGTCAGCAACGGCTATGGCTCTGCTGCCGGGCGCGCACGCAGCAATGTAGCGGGCGGCTATTCGAACAGCAGCGCATCGGCGAGCAGCCATTCGGCCGCGTTCATCGATAAGTCGAATGTCCAGGCGGAGGTGCATGACAATGAGCGATTCCGCTCGCATGTCGTCTATCAGCGCCCGGCCCAGACCAGCGGCTCACGCGCGGCGCTGAGTGGCTTCACCAGCCAGCTGCGCAATTATGGCGTGGCAGTCGCGACCGCCGACATCGCGCTTACCCGCTTCTACGGAGGAGCGATCCCGTCATTTGAATCGCTGCGCCAGCGGCCGGATTATGAGCAATTCCTCCAATCGCTGAGCCGGGACAAGGCGCCTTTCTTCATGGGAGGCACCATCACGGTCAACCAGCTGGGCGCCGCGCCCAGCGGAGGGGTGCGATGCAGCGGCGTGCTGGAAGCCAGCGCCTATGCCACCGCTGACAGCGAGGAAATCGGCTCCGGCAGCGCCAATGGCACGGCGATCGGAGACGGGTTTGACGATTGCGAGGCGAAGCTGACGAAAACGCTGGTCACGACCGTCGCGGATACAGTTGGCCCACAGGTGCAGAAGCGCTGGCGCACAATCGCGCAGGCGGCCGCCGCCGCTGGGGTCGATAGTCGGCAGAGCGCGGACTATGCGCTGGTGCTGCGTGCGAACCGGCTCGATATGGCGATGCAGGCCGACATTCTCGACGCGCTGCAGGCGACCAATGGCGTTGAAGCGCAGAATTTCGTGTCGCAGCAGGGCAATGAGATGCGCTTCACCGTGCGCTATGCTGGGTCTACGCCGCTCCAGCTGGCGCTCTACCAGAAGCTGCGCGCTAACCCTGCCTTTGCCGGCATGCAATCGACGGTCAACGGGCGTTCCGTGCTGCTGTGCCTGGCGGGATGCGGTCAGTGAGCCGCAACCGGATCTGCTATTCTGGACTGCTTCTGGTTCCGGCAGCGGTGGGACTGGCGCCCGCCGCCGCGCAGTCGCCTGCTCTCCATATCTGGGCCTCGCCGGCGCTTTACGGGCTGGAGGGGTCTGCATGCGGTCGGGTAGCGGACCGGACGGCGGATGACGATACGGCGATGATCGCGCCTTCCCTGTGCGACGCGGTCAAGCGACTACAGCCTGCGATTGCCGCGCGTTTTACCCAACTTGTCGCCCTAAGGATGCCCGGAGCCGAGGATCGCTTCGGCGCGCATCTGCCGTCGGACGCCACGGCACGGGCGCGGCTTGCCGGGAGTGCGGTGGCGTCGCTGCGGCTCAGCCGTGCGACGATCTGGCGCGTGCACAAGGGTGGGTCGGTCGAAACCCATATGCCGGTCACCCTGACGCTCGACATCAGCAATATAGCGACAGGCGAAGTGCTGGCGACGCAGAGCATATCTGACGACGCGGCCGCGACCTATGCCGAGGGTGAAGTCGATGCACAGGCAGCCGCAAACCTACCCGGCCACATTGATGCCGTACTGGTCAGACTGGTCGATCAGGCCGCAGCGGCGTGGAAGCCCTACCCGATAAGCGCGACCGTGCTGGCCGAGGACGATGGTCGCTGGATCATCGACAAGGGCCGCTCCGCCGGCCTGCGCGTCGGCGACATCATCGGTGAGGATGGTGAAGTCCTGCATGCCGGATCGGACTATGCCGTGGTAAAGCCTGTCCTTGGATCCTACCGGACAGGCCAGCAACTAGCGCGCACCGCGACCCAGCCGGTCGACATGCTGGCGCGGCCGAGCCTGCTGTCGGTGGTTGCGACAATTCCGCCGGGCTATCCGCGCATCTATCTCACCCAGATTTTCGAAGACGCTTTGGGAAAGGCGGGACATTTTGCTCCCGTTCCGGTCAATCCGTCGATGATGGACCTTCGCACCCGCGCGATGGGCGATGCTGGCGCCACGTCAGACGAAAGCCGCAGTTTGCCGGACTATGTGGCGCGGATCAGCATTGACGCGCTCGCGCCTTCCGCCATGCCTAGCAATGTTCCCGGCGTCATGATCGAGCAGCATGAGGCGCATGTTTTTGTCGAGCTTGTCGATCCGTCCGGCCGGGTTCTCGCCAGTTTTCATGCAGCCGATCAGATTGTCGATCAGATCGCGCGCGGTATCCGCTTTTCTGCCGATCAGCGGCGCGACACCGTGGTGCGCAATGCGCTTACCAAGGCGGCGCATGCCGTGTCCGCATGGCGCTCGTCTCCCGCCATGTTGCCGGTAAATCACAATGGTGAGGGCTTCAGCATCACCGATCCGGGAGGTGCGCTCAGCCTGGGGCAGCAGGTTGTCGTGCTGCGCCGGATCGGCAAAGTCGGCCCAGTAGCGGATGTACGGCTGCCCGTAGGCCAACTCCGGGTCGATCAGACGCTGGCAGGGCAGACACTGGCGGCAAGCGACATCGGCATGGAGCCACTGCGCTTCAAGGCAGGTGACATGGTCATAATCGATGCGGCGGGCCAGGCGCTCGGCACGCGCCGGGCGGTGGATCAATGCCGCGATGCGAGCGGGATGCCGAGCGTGGACTGGCGTGGGGACGCCCAGCCAGCGGTCTGGCGTATCGGCGCCGGACCGCTCTTCACCGGCAGCTTCGCTGGACCGACCTTCATCGCCGACCTGCCCATGGAACTGGCGCCCTTCGCACCCTCCTTCAAGGGATGGGAAAAGCTGGCCGCCGCGCGGCCGCGCAGGAGCGATTATTGCTTCACGCCGGTCTTGTCCCTGAGCGCAACGGCGCAGGGTCAGCGGCCGCTGGTCATCGGCTACACGCTCCGCAACGGCACGACAAAACTCGGCGGCGGTGCGATGCAGGTGCAGATGACCCCGACAACCATGACACCCGACAGCGCGGCGGAGATGCGCGCCGCCCGACTGGAACAGGATTTCGCTACTGTGGCCCTGCCGCTGGCTAGCAAGGCCGCTGCGGCCCTCAAGCCTCCGGTCGAAGCGCAATTTACCACGAATGAGGAGAAGTGACTTGAACAAGATGAGCATCAAATGGGCAGGTGCGCTGCTGCTGTGCGCGGTACCTATGGCCGTACATGCGCAGTTCGGTGGTATCGGCAAGTTGAAGAGCGGCCTTGGCCTGGGCGGAAGTGAGAGCAGTGGCGAGAGCGTTGATACCGAAGCCTTCCTCGGCAACGCCGTCCGTTCGACCAAGAATGTCATGATCTCGGCTGTGGCGCTCAACTACGCGCTTGGGCTCAAGCAGGACAAGGCAGGCGCCCAGGCAGAGATTGCTTCGATCAGCGGGATGCAGGACATCAAGGAGATCGGTGCGACCAAGACGACATTCGCGTCGAACCTCAGCGCCATCGCCGATAATGAGCATCTGGCCGACGATGTGCGCGCACGCTACGAAAAGGGCTCTGCCGCGGAAAAGAAGATGTTGTCGCTGGCGGTCGGAAACCTCGCTATCGGTGTCGCGCGCAACCTTGTGCTGGCAAAGCAGGCCCCTGAAGCGGTCAAAAGCGTGGGCAGCAATCCCATGTTGGTCAAGCGCGTCGGTCAACTCAAACTGGCAGGTGAACTGGTGGGGATGCAGGCGAAGGGGTTGAGCGGCATCGCAACGAAGCTGCCTGCCTTACTGTCTGCAGTGAAGATCAATGCCCCTGCCGCGCCCGAAACCACGGAACCTCAGGCGATCGTACTTTAGTGTTGGGCCCCGGGAAAAACCCGGATAGGAGCGATGAGCTCCATTAGCCATAGCCATGTTGCGACCCGAAGGAGACTCCGTTTCCTTCACCTGACCCGGCCGTCTCGGCCGGGTCATTTTCTCGAGCGGCTCAGCCGCGGGACTGCACTATGTGAAATTCTCTCAGCGACGGTCACACAGAATAGGAAGTCATTTTCCAATTAACCGTGGAACAAATGCAAGTTAATCCGGGCTTTAATAAGAAATTCCCATTGACTGCGCGATTAAGTCGATGGCATGTATGACGCATCATTACAGGGGGAAAACAATGGACCGCCGCAAATTTCTGAAGCCTTTCGCCGCCTCTGTCGCCACGCTGTTGGCTACCGCGCAGGCTCAGGCCGTCGTTCATCCTGAAACCGTCACCTCCATCGCCAAGGTTGTCGAACAGGCTGGTGCCGCGCAGGATTTGGTTCTCACCAAGGCTGACGCGTCCGTTCAGCTCGCCAGCCACGGCAGCCATAGCTCTCATTCGAGTCACAGTTCCCATTCGAGCCACAGCTCGCATTCCTCCAGCGCATATTGAGGAGGCGCGCTTCGGCGCGGAACTACTTGATGGACTCGGTGACCGGTAGAGCCCGGACAGTGCTACTGTCGCGGGCCGCCTTTTCGATGGAGGCCGTTAAGCGCGCCTCCTATTCCCTGATGGCGCAATATGATGTGTCGGTCGCCGTGTCCGACGATGATATCGTCTGCACATTGTCGCCAGCCAATAAAGCATCGCCAATGGACACCGCAGAACGCGATTTCCGACGTGAAGTCGTCGACCAGGACCTGCGAATCTCGATCGAGCAGCGGACCGAGGCCTATCGCGATACGATCCTCGGTCTCGCCTTCTCCCGCACCGGTCTCCAAGATGGCTAAGTTTCGCGATGTAGCGGCGTTCGACGATTCAGCGAGCTCTGGCTACACCATGCTGCCATGGCGCTTCACGTCGCTCGACGACGAGCGCTATGTTGCTACCAACATGGCCGGCGAATATCTGGCTATGTCGCGCGAGGAAATCTTCGACTTCGCATCTGGTCGCCTGCCAGCTAATGACGATCTTTACACTGATCTCAAGTCGAGGCACTTTCTGATCGACGCTGACACTGATGTTGCTGTCGACCTTCTTGCCCTCAAGGTTAGGACGAAACTCGCCCCTTTGGCAAACTTCACCGGGCTGCACATCTTCGTGACAACGCTCCGGTGCGAGCATAGCTGTCCCTACTGCCAGGTCTCTCGCGCCAACGATGATAAGCGCGAGTTCGATATGACCGAGGAGACGGCGATGCGCGCGCTCGATCTTGTCTTCGCATCCCCGTCACCCGCGATCAAGATCGAGTTCCAAGGTGGCGAATCCCTTTTGAACATGCCGATGATCCGTTTCATCGTGGCAGAGGCGCTCCGCCGCAACGCGACAGCGCAGCGCAATCTGGCCTTCGTTATCGCCACGAACCTGGCTGTTCTCGACGAGGAAACATTGGCTTTCGCGCGCGAGCACGGCATCTTGATGTCGACGTCGCTTGATGGGCCGGCAGATCTCCACAACCGGAACCGACCACGGCCCGGGAAAAACTCGCATGAAAAGGCGATCGACGGAATCAAGCGGGCGCGCACCGCCCTAGGCCACTATAATGTTGGCGCTCTTATGACAACGACGGCCGCGAGCCTCTCCCGGCCGCGGGAAATCATCGATGAATATATTCGCCTTGATTTCGGCGGCATCTTTCTCCGTCCGCTTTCTCCTTACGGCTTCGCTATCAAGACGAAGACCTATGCGGCCTATGACCAGCGCAAGTGGCTCAATTTTTATTTCGAGGGGCTGGACTACATCATCGACCTTAACTTGGCCGGTCACGAATTTATCGAGCACTATGCAGCCATGGTCCTCAAAAAGATGTTGACGCCATTACAGACCAGCTATGTCGACCTCATGAGCCCGGCGGGAATCGGAATCGGCGCGATAGTCTACAATTACGATGGCACTGTCTATGCATCAGACGAGAGCCGAATGTTGGCTGAAATGGGCGACACGACCTTCGCTCTCGGAAACGTGCATGACAATAACTTTGCCGAAATCATGCTCGGTGAGGCGCTGCTCAATCCATTGGAACAATCCTTCGCCGGCAGCGTGCCAGGTTGTTCCTGGTGCGCTTTCGAACCTTGGTGTGGCGCAGAGCCGGTATTCCATCATGCAACCCAAGGTGATTTCGTTGGCAAGAAGCCACTTTCCTCCTTCTGTACGCGCAACATGTCGGTGTTCAGGGGTCTGATCTCCCGCATGGAGGCTGACCCAGAGGTCAGACGCATATTCGAACGCTGGGCGAATATCGTATGATCACGCTACGTGGACGATCCGTCGAATTCAATAAGGCCGCGATGGAAAGCGGATCACCTCTGCTGCGCCTGACGACCAATCGCGCCCGACCCACGCCTTTGCGGGCGCTCGAGGCATTCGTCTACGAGGGCGGTGAGATGCCCGATGGCTTCGGGTGGTATCTGCTAAGGTCGCCTGACGCGATGACGCGCGTGCCAGTCGGTGTGCCCGCAGCGATGCTTCCTGCAGAATTCGACCACCTCGCCGATGGCGATGTAGTCCGGCTAGAGCCGTCACGAGGCGGCCTGCGCACGTTGTTCCGCAAAGCAGTGCCATACAATCACTTTCTGCTTACGGAGCGGTGCAACAACTATTGCCTGATGTGCTCTCAGCCGCCCCGCGCGGTAGAAGATGGCTGGATCGTGGACGAGATTCTCGAAGCGCTGCCGCTCATTGATCGACAGGCCACTGAAATCGGATTCACCGGCGGTGAGCCGACATTGCTCGGGGACCGATTTATCGAGCTTGTAAGGGCCGCGAACTCCCATCTTCCGGCTACTGCCCTTCACATCCTATCCAACGGTCGCACATTTGCTGCAGGAACACTCGCGCGAGACCTTGGCGCCGTTCGGCATCACGACCTCATGATGGGTATCCCGGTTTACGCCGATCTCGCTCACCTCCATGATCATGTGGTGCAAGCAAACGGTGCATTTGACGAAACCATTCGCGGCATTCTAGCGCTGAAAGCGCATGGCGTCCGCGTAGAGGTCCGCGTCGTGCTTCAACAGCAGACCATAGCGCGGCTAATTCCGCTGGCGCAGTTCTTGGCACGCAACCTCCTTTTCATTGATCATGTTGCGCTCATGGGCCTCGAATTGACAGGTTTTGCTCGCGCAAACCTGGAGCAGATTTGGATTGATCCCGCCGACTACCAGGCAGAGCTGGCCGAAGCCGTAGGAATCCTCGATCGGGCCGGGCTCAGGACATCGATTTACAACAGCCAGACCTGCGTCCTTGCGCCGTCGATCCGACGCTTCGCTCGTCGCTCAATCAGCGACTGGAAACAGGAATACATGCCCGACTGCACAGGCTGTTTGGCGAAGAACGAATGCGGCGGTTTCTTCAGCTCCGCAAAAATCCGCTATAGCCGGGCAATTTCGCCAATCACGGAATACGCAACATAGCACTGCGCCGTTGGGACTGGGGCAACCCAACCATGCCGACATGCCAGGGCCTCATTGCTCCGAATCGTCTTCAGCCTCTGCCTCCTGGCGTTCTTCCGCGAAAGAGCGACAACCTTCTTCAAAGGACCAGGACTTACCGCCGCAATCGTCGGGGTCGGTCAGGTCATTGTCCTCAGCCCACCGATATCCAGCGTCATGGCCGCTGCAATCCTGTGTGCAGCCATAACCTTCATAGGAACCTGCCGAGCCTTCCAGCGAATCGCGTCGAGTTTCATATTCGGCATATGTCTCGCCGCCCTTGATCTGGGGCTGTTCCATCGCACTATGCTGGCCGGGCGCAGCTGCTGCGTCAACGAAGGATGCCCCTGGCGCAGGCTTGGTGCCGGTCGGCGGCTTTTCACCGCCGATGAATATGGCGATCAACGCGATTATGCCGCCTGTCGCGGCGAGCCCCCAACGCGCCATCTATTCCCCCCTGTTTAGCCTAACGATGCTTCTACCGAGTCTGGCCGGACGACTACAAGCCCTTCGAATAGTGCCATCTCCGTCATCCGATCGAAACCGACCGAGGCTCTGTCATCAAAAATGAGCCGATGATCCGCGAGACTGCCAAGCGCCAGCTTCGAGGTGAGAAGATCAAATACCTGCCCTTCCGGACCTGGGGATCGAAAACTCGCCTTGGAACGGCAAAGAAGGGTCGACCGCGGAATCAGGACTGGCCTGCTATCGCTATAGCAGAAAGGTCCGCATTGGCTTCGATAGGCGCACCGGCCTCCTTCCGTTCAGAGTATCGGTCAACGAGCTGGGCCGCATACGGCCGCATCAGCCCCGTGAAGCGCACGAGTTCCTCCATCACGTCGACGATGCGCTCGTAATAACTGGACGCTCGCATCCGTCCGTCCTCGTCGAACTCCTTGTAGGCCATCGCGACTGAGGACTGATTGGGGATCGTGAACATCCGCATCCAGCGGCCCAGCAGGCGAAGCGAGTTGACGGCATTGAAAGATTGCGAGCCGCCGGACACTTGCATGACCGCAAGCGTTCGCCCCTGCGTCGGCCGCATCCCGCGCATTTGGAGCGGCAGATGGTCGATCTGCGTCTTCATGATGCCGCTGATCTGGCCATGCCGCTCCGGGCTGCACCAGACCATCCCTTCCGACCATAGCGCGTGCTCGCGCAGTTCATGAACGGAAGGATGATCGTCTCCGGCTACCTGATCTGGCAGCGGCAGGTCGCTGGGATCGAAGATTCGTGTCTCGGCGCCGAAGAACTGCAGCAGGCGGGCGGCCTCTTCCACGGCGAGGCGCGAGAAAGAGCGTTCCCGCAGCGAGCCGTAGAGCAGCAGGATGCGCGGAGCCGGTTGATCCGGGCCAAGGCCGCTGGCGGGGCGTGCAAGCGCGAAGGTCTTGTCCAAAGCAGGAAGATGATCGAGGTCGGCGAGTTCGCGCAGTCTCATGCGGCAATACCTTTCTCGTACCAGGGGCGTGTCCGCTTCACCAAGGCGACGATCGACAGCATCACCGGCACTTCGACCAGCACGCCCACGACCGTTGCCAGCGCGGCGCCGGAATTGAGGCCAAAGAGGCTGATGGCAGCGGCCACAGCCAGTTCGAAGAAGTTGGAGGCACCGATCAGCGCCGAAGGGCCGGCGACGCACCATGCCACGCCGAAACGGCGACTGAGCCAATAGGCGATGCCAGCATTGAGATAGACCTGAAACAGGATCGGCACGGCAATCAGCGTGATCACCAGCGGTTGCCGGATGATCTGTTCGCCCTGGAAGCCAAACAGCAGCACCAGCGTCAGAAGCAGACTCGCAAGGCTGATTGGGCCAATGGCGGACAGGAAACGCCGGAGCCGCTTCTCACCGCCGCAAAGGTGCGCGCGGCGGAGCAGTTGAGAGATGACCACCGGGGCGACGATGTAGAGCCCCACCGACAGCGCCAGCGTGTTCCACGGCACGGTGATCGATGCCACACCCAGCAGCAGAGCCACCAGCGGCGCGAAGGCAAAGACCATGATCAGGTCGTTCAGCGCGACCTGGCTCAAGGTGTAGTTCGGTTCGCCGTCGACGAGTTTGGACCAGACGAAGACCATCGCCGTGCATGGCGCTGCAGCCAACAGGATTAGCCCGGCGATGTAGGACGACGATGCGCCTTCAGGCAGCATCGGTGCGAACAGATAGCTGAGGAAAAACGTGGCAAGCAGCGCCATGGAGAATGGCTTGATCGCCCAGTTCACTACGAGGGTGACGCCGATGCCGCGCCAGTGCTGCCAGAGGCTTTGGAGCGCGCCGAAATCGACCCGCAGCAGCATTGGGATAATCATCAGCCAGATCAGGCCCGCCACCACGAGGTTGACGTTGGCGATCTCCAGCGCTGCGATCGCCTCGAAGGCGCCCGGAAGCAAGTGGCCGAGACCGATCCCGACTGCGATGCACAGAGCCACCCACAGCGAGAGGTAGCGTTCGAACAGTGACATGGCCGTCAGTCCTTCCCGGAAGCGACAGGCGCGGTCGCTGTACCGCCGCCCAAGGCGACCTGCATGTAAACCGTGTCGAGCCAACGCCCGGCCTTCCAGCCCATGCCGGTCAGGCGGCCGACATGCTCGAAACCGCAGGATTCGTGGAGCGCTACCGAGCCAGGTTCGCCGCCGCCGATAACGGCGACCATCTGCCGAAAGCCATAGGCTTCAGCTGCCTGCAGCAAAGCCTTGAGCAGCAGCTTGCCGATGCCGCCGCCGCGCCGGTCGTGCGCCACGTAGATGCTGTTCTCGCAGGCATAGGCGTAAGCTGGTCGATCGCGGAACTGCGTGGCGTAAGCGTAGCCCACCACCGCAGATCCATCACAGGCAACAAGAAACGGCCAGCCCCGCATGGTCACCATCTGTATCTTATCTAAGGTATCGGACTCGGTCGGTGGCACCACCTCGTATGTCGCCGTGCCATTTAGGACATGATGCGCATAGATGGCGGCAATGGCCTTAGCATCGCCGATCGTTGCGCTGCGAACCGAAAGGGTCATCGCCGGGGCGCTTCCACGACTTCGCCGTCTTCCTTGACGAACGTGCTGCGCTGCTCGGTCGGCAGCAAATCCAACACTTCTTCGGAAGGACGGCAGAGCTTCACGCCCAGCGGCGACACCACAAGCGGCCGGTTGATGAGGATGGGATGCTCCATCATCGCGTCGACCAATGCCTCGTCCGTCAAGGTCTCGTCGCCGAGGCCCAGTTCGGCATAAGGCGTTCCCTTCTCGCGCAGCAGAGCGCGCGGAGTAATGCCGACCCGCTCGATGAGCTCAACCAGCAGCGCACGACTTGGCGGCGTCTTCAGATATTCGACAATGTGGGGTTCGATGCCCGCATTGCGGATCATGGCCAGGGCATTGCGAGAGGTCCCGCAAAGCGGGTTATGGTAGATCACGATATCGGTCATTATCGCCTCTTCAGCAGCAGGTCAGTTCGGCCAGCAGCGGCTCGCACAGTTCAGCGCGCCCCTGGCAGCAATCCTTGGCTAGATAGATCATCAGTCCGCGCAGCGCGTCGAGGTCGGCGCGCTGGATTTGTTGCCGACCACGCTTCTCGGAAAGCACTAGGCCGGCCTTCACCATCACGGCCAGATGCGTCGAAAATGTGCTCTGGGTCAGTCCTGACGCTTGGACCAGTTCGCCGGTCGACAAGCCATCCGGCTCATGTCGGATCAGCAGCCGAAACGCATCGAGCCGCGTGGGATGGCCAAGAGCGGAGAGAATGGAAAGGGCGTCATCGGTGTCCATGCATCGTAATTATCCGATGCGATATGGACCGTCAACAATAGATCGAATATTCCCGATGCTTTAATCGTCAGGCTTGAGGGCAGCTTGGGACCAACTGCCAATGGAAGCTGGCATTTCGAGATTGGCTCGACGCGCGATTGGAACGGAAAACCCGACCGTCTGCTTCTGGGGACCAAAGATCGTCCCTTGAACGGCTAATTTGGGTCGACTGCCGACCAAGCGTCTGATTTTACCGCATGGCCCTCCCGAATCACATTATTCGCTAAGACGCTGCTCCATCGCCTAGCGGAGCAAAGAACCGTCACCATAGCCTTTATATCGATCGCCTCATTCGCACAGCGGCCGGCATTCCAGAGCAAGTGCAGCATCGTTGATCAGGAAATGATTGACCCTTTGAAACGCTCGGCGAGCGTGTTCTGGATGGCAGACCTTGCCACGGCGCCTCTTGCTTGATAGCTGTGTTGCATAACCAACACAGATGGCATGGCTAGTACATGTACGCACTGCGATGGTGGGTTTCCTCGCAGGCGCATCGCCTGCGGCGGCAAAGGCGGGGCCCATTCTCCCGAACATGACTGCCATCCTGAAAGAACAGCATGTTGAAAGCGCGTCAGTCGCGGTGATCCGCCGCGGGCGCGTCGTTTCGGCGAAGGCTTGGGGTATGTCCAGGCCCAGGCTGCGCAGCGACCGCCTCCACGTCGTACAATTTAGCATCGGCACCCGCCGAATGAACCAGGAAGGATTAAAGCTTGCCTGAGCGAGCCATGCTACCCCTGATGATCGCATGAGGGTCTATGGATGATCGGACAATGACTGAACATATTGCGCGCCGGATCCGCGTGCTCAGGGCAAGCCGGCCAATGCTCGGTATTGGGCGTACTTTTGTAACTCGTGTCGTCAAGAAGCTTCGTGACGAAGGCACGATCGCAACGCCCCGCTGCGTTTTCACGGTGAAGGATGAAGATTTGCTGTGGCGGACGGCCTGCGCATGCACTACCCCGATCGAATTTGATTTCGATACCGTTCTGCATGGCATCTATCCGTCTGGCTGACCTGCGCTCGAGACATAGTCGCAAGGAACTCCACGTCCCTCCGCCCGGGCCCTTTGGGACGTCCCGGCGGCGTGGCGGCCCTTCCAAGACTAGCGACATTGGGCGTTCAGCAGCTTCCGGTCGGCAACTGGCCTGCCTGTAGGGAATTTGGCATGCGGCCAATCTCAACGTCTGTTTGATTGCGTGTATCGGAGGGAGAGTCACATAGTCTGCGCTGCGCACCTCGCCTTTCCACTCAAGGGCATGGTCTGACAGTGCCGCGTTCCCCTTTGACAGCAGATTTGCACGCTCCATGGTGCCCAGCGGAACACTCATGCGCCCGCTCCGTTAGGTCTCAGCCACACTGATGGCCAGACTTTAGAAGAGGATCGAGGAAATGGTTCAAGCATCAGCGCTTTTTGATACCCATGCTGAAGCCGAACGCGCGGTTTCCGACCTGCGCGCGCTAGGCGTGACCGACACCGACCTATCGGTCATTGCCCACCATGGTGGCACCACGACGACGCGCTCGGGGGATGGCGAGATCACCGATGAGCACCATCGAAACATCCTTCGCGGCATCCTGGGAGGCGGTGCACTCGGAGCTGGTCTGGGGGTCGCGGCACTCGCAATTCCTGGTGTGGGTCCGCTGGCCGCCGCCGGCGCCATCGCCGCTTCGGCTGTTCCCGAAGCGATCGGCCTCGGCGCTGTTCTTGGAGCTGTCGGGGGCAGCCTGAACGAAGTGCTGACCAAGCATGGCATAGAGGAAGAAGACGCAGCCTATTATAACAGCGGCCTCAAGGATGGCAGAGTATTGGTCACTGTGAACGATGCAGGGATTGACCAGGACCTCGTCCGGGACGTTCTTTATCGCAACGGCGGGCATAATGCTGCGCGGGCACGGGCTGCCATTCTGTGATACTGTGCGGCCGGGAGCGAGCGTTCCCGGTCGCATCCTGATCACCAGTCTCGTAAGCAGCGGGCAGGGACTTCCAGCCTCACTGCGATCTGGAATTTCCATCAGCGATCCGTCGCCCTGCATGCCAGTTGAGCGCCATGGTCCGACGGCTCGAGATTGACCTTTCGACCTGCAAAGGACTCATGGCCATGACCAAGGACGACAGCAAGCCATTCTTGCCTCCGGGATATGACGGGGACGAGAAGACGACCGGGGAACAGTTGAAGATCACTCCTCTTATTGACGTTGATGGACCTGACAGAGGGCGCAGAGCCCGGGAAGGATCCGGCGCTGTTGCCGGTAGCGGCGCGGGTGCTGGCGGCACTGCGATCGGCACCGAAGACTATGACGCGGATAGTGCAGGGGGGGGGCGGTCCGCCACTCGATGCCGGCAAAGGGCATAGGGCGCTGCCTGACATTAAAAATAAGAAAGGCGGCGCGGGAGAAGACGTCGACCTTCCTCCAGGGTCTTCGTCGACGTAACGCCGCGGTCTCGCGGGGCATTCCCGCACACGCGTTGGCCACGCTTGGAATCGCTGACCCTGTGCTCGTCGGTGCTCTGCGGCTTGAGCTTGCGCATCGCGCGTCCGCCGGGCCGGGAGTCCCCATCAGGTGCCTCGTCCGACGCCAGCGCAGGTGCCGTTGGCTGAGCTCAAACAGAATCAAGCTTGTCCAGGCGTCTGCGAGGGGGGGCCTGAGCGCGCATCAAAATGGATCGGTGTGCTGGAGCTCGGTGCCGATAGTATCGCAGACGAAAATTCTGGGCACGTCCGTCAATGTCGGCTGTTGGGTGAATTGAGGAGAGCGCAAAATGTCCGAAAGGATTGTGCCGATAGGGTCCTGACTGAGCGGGACTTGGTAAAGTTGGGGGACTGGTTTCGACGCCACTTTCCCATCGCGAGGAACGACATGTTCGCCGACCTTATGGCGAGGCTGGACAAGATTCCGTTCGATGCCAAGCTAGACCCAAGACCGGGCGGTAAGCATTGTCCAGGAGTGAAGCGGGTGATGCCTGTGCACGTTGGGGTGGCGACAGGTTAACAGCATGCGCTGCGCGGCCTCGACACGACCATCGGCTGGCGCGGGTCGGCGCGGACCGGGCATGGAGTGGAGCGTCGCGAGTGCCCGATGCAGAGAGGTCGCGTGGAAGATACGGAATGAGCAGCGGCTGGGACGGCGTCAGCACCTTGGTAACGCGCACCATTTCGAGAGCGTCGCGGTTGGAGTGAGCGCCACTTGCTGCGATCCGATCGCACTTCCAACGCCCAGGGCGAGTGGGGCACCCTATCGCTTGCAGCTCCGGCGGATGCACGCGCAACCGCCCCAGCAGTGGGCCAGCCGTAAGGCAATGCCTCCGCTGTCGGGACCGCTGCTACGCCGGATTATCGGCCAGAGGAAATCATGACCGGCTCTGACATCAACGGATTGATCGCCAAGGCTCAGCATCGCAATCGGCCGCAAGCCCTTTCTCGGTTCGACTTGCAGGGCAACGGTACCGCGCTGGCGGCACCGGACCCGTGGCCTTTCATGACGGGTTCTTACTGCGCTGACGGAGGACCGCCACGTCGATCATCTTATGCGTGACGCGCTGCTTACACATTGGTGGTCGCCTCACTTCACGCGAGTACGGGGCGCCTGGCCTTAAGCCGCGCGACCATCAATTCGTTGCTTTGTGTCTCCGCCATCGAGATCGCGCTGTTGCCTGCGGCATCCTGAACATGAGGATCGCCGCCACGATCGATTAACAGGTCGACAATCGCGCTATGGCCGAAGAGTGCCGCCATCATCAATGCCGTCTGACGTGCCGAATTGGCGACGTGGGGGTTGGCACCGGCGTCGAGCAGCAGTTTGGCAATCTGCGTATATCCCTTAAATGCAACGCCCATGAGCGCCGTGTTACCGCGAACGCGATCCTGTTGATCGACCGGCGCGCCGCTCTAGAAGCGCCGCGGTCGCGGCTTCACGCCCGTGATAGCTTGCCAGAATCAAGGGCGTGTAACCCTTCGGGTCCAGCGCCGTGATGTCTGCGCCTGCTTGAAGTAGCGCAGCAATCACGTCGTCGCGACCTAGCCGCGCCGCATCGAACAGCAACTCCTGGATGCGCTCTGGCGAGGGCAGTGACGGAGGCGCCTGATCGTCGTTGGCTGGGCCGCCTATTGCCTCACTTGGCATCGAGATCGACCCTCAGCTCCCGCGGCCAGTAGCGCAAACCAGCGATCGCCTCCACGAAGGCAGCCGCGTCCTTGGCGGTCGCAAGCGCGAGGCAGGCTTCGTCAAGATCGTCAGCGATGCCACCCTTGTCGAAGATCGGCTGGGCTTCTTTGGTCAGGCCGATATATTTGCAGTGACCAAAGGCATCGCGCACGAAGTCCTGCGTGGCAGCGTCGGTCGCGAGCAATGCAGCGCCTTCGCCCGAAACGACAACCGCCACCGCGTCGAACAGAGTGGAGGGCCCGCCGTCGATTTTCTGCTTGGCGGCCACCTTCGTGCCGTCCGAAAGGGTAACCCCGCCGATCTTTGGAGCAATCACTTCATAGATCGCGCCGACCTTATCGATTGCTTTCACCAGGCCGTTGAACACGCCCGCATCGGCCCCGTCGCTCAGCAGAATGCCCAGCTTACGGCCTTTGAAACTGGGCGGCCCGTTCTTGACGATGGAGAGGGCGTCGGAGGGCGGCAGATCGGTAAGGGTTGGCCGGGCCGCCTGAGCCGGCACAGGAAGTTGCGACAGGCCAAGGCCATCTGCCACCGTGGCGGCAAGGCCATCGTCGATGTTGAGCAGGTGGGAGACCATCCGGGCGCGGATGTCGGGTCGTTCGACCTTGCTCAGCTCGAAGACGAGCGCATCGGCGATATGCTTCTGCTCGATCGGCAGCTGGCTGATATAGAAGAGGCGCGCCTGGCTGTAATGGTCAGCGAAGCTTTCCGGCCGGATCCGCAGTTTGGCGCCATCCTCAGTCGCCGCGAAGCTTGTGAATCCGCGGACCGGATCCTCGCGTGGGCCACCGATCGTGGCACCCCAGCTGTTGGGCTCGTAGTTCACCCGCCCACGTGGATTGGTCATCGCCATGTGCCCGTCCTGCTGGAAGTGGGCGACCGGGCATTTAGGCGCGTTGATCGGGATGTGCGTAAAATTAGGTCCACCTAGCCGCTTGAGCTGGGTGTCAAGATACGAGAAGTTGCGGCCCTGCAGCAGCGGGTCGTTTGTGAAGTCGATCCCGGGCACGACGTTCTGGGTGCAGAAGGCGACCTGCTCGGTCTCCGCGAAGAAATTATCGACGACGCGGTCGAGAACGAGTCGGCCGACCACGCGCACCGGCAGGATGTCTTCTGGGATGATCTTCGTCGCATCAAGAACATCGAACGGAAAGCTGTCCGCGAACGCCTGATCGAACAATTGTACGCCAAGCTCCCACTCAGGGAAATCGCCGCCGTTGATGGCATCCCAGAGGTCGCGACGATGGAAGTCCGGATCCGCCCCATTGATCTTGACGGCCTCGTTCCAGAGCACCGACTGCAGTCCCTGTTTGGGCTTCCAGTGAAACTTGACGAAGGTTGAGTTGCCCTCGACGTCGACGAGGCGGAAGGTGTGCACGCCGAACCCCTCCATCGTGCGAAAGGAACGGGGGATCGTACGGTCCGACATAATCCACATGACCATGTGCATGCTTTCCGGGGTCAGGGTGATAAAGTCCCAGAAATTGTCATGCGCCGTCTGCGCCTGCGGAAAGGCGCGATCGGGCTCGGGCTTGGCTGCGTGAATGAGGTCCGGGAATTTGATCGCGTCCTGAATGAAGAAGACGGGAATGTTGTTGCCAACTAGATCCCAATTGCCCTCATTGGTGTATAGCTTGACGGCGAAACCTCGAACATCACGGGCGAGATCGAATGATCCCTTCGATCCGGCGACCGTCGAGAAGCGCACGAAGGCGGGGGTGCGTTCACCGACACGCTGGAAGACGTCTGCGCGGGTGACGTCGGCTAGGCTGTCGGTGAGCTCGAAAAAGCCGTGCGCGCCATAGCCGCGGGCATGGACCACGCGCTCAGGGATGCGCTCATGATCGAAGTGGAAGATTTTCTCGCGGAAGTGCGGATCCTCCAGCAGCACTGGCCCGCGTGCCCCTTGCTTGAGGCTGTTCTGGTCGTCCGCGACCGGGACGCCCTGCTGCGTGGTGAGTACCGCAATGTCGCCTTCCGCTGCCTGGTGCGTTTCGCCACCATCACTCTGTGGCTCGGCAAAGCTTTCGGAAACGGTCGCGTCAGCGGGAATGAGAGAGGCCTTCTGGGGAGATTCGCCTGACAGCGGTGCACCGGGAGCGATGTCGGCTGGAATAACGCCTTTCCGAGGTGCAGCTGGTTTCTTGACCATGAGAAGCTCCCTTTTGTGAAACGGTGGTGGCGCGCGCTCTATTAAACAAGCCGTGCCTCCGACCACTTCAAACCTGCGACTTAGGATACGGTTGCGGCTGGTGAGCAAAATAGATGATGTTTGATGCTCATCGCGTAAAATTGATCTGCCCCCGCCGAGTGGACCGATAGGTTTGTTAGTGCATTAAGCTGATCGCCGCCATATCCGGCCGGAGGTGGAGCGAAGCGGAACCGGAGGCCGGATATGGCGGTGTCGCCGTTTCTGGTGCCGGTCGTCGGTATCCCAGGCTGCTATGAGGGCGGACGGTGTTGTAATGCCGCCGCCAGGCTTCGATCAGCAAGCTGGCTTCGGCGAGGCTGTAGAAGATCCACCATTGAGCAGTTCGTCGCAAAGCGCCCCGTTGAAGCTTTCGTTATATCCATTCTCCCATGGTGATCCCGGGGTGATGTAGAGCGTCTTCACGCCGATCTGACGCAGCCATTTCTGGACGGCGGTC